>DAIOWA010000466.1:0-3284 GCA_036758705.1 Pyrinomonadaceae bacterium
CCGAATATCCAGAGGAACAGCATATTGCCGAAGATATGCATGATGTCTCCATGCATAAACATCGAACTGAGGAAGTTGAAATAGACCGGAAGCGGCGTCTGAAAATGCTGAATTTCACCGAGCACTTGACCCGCCGAATTCGTTACGGGAATGACGCCCGTAAGATCGACACCGCTGGTAACTTCTCGCGGCACGAGCGAGAACGCATATGAGAAGGCGTCATTGCTGCCAAGCTGCTGCAGTAGTACGAACACAAGCACGTTTATCCCGATGAAGAGATAATTTACATACGGCGTGATCGTGATCTCAGAATTGTCGTCGCCGATCGGAAACATATTTCACCTGCCTGAATGAAAATCGAACGCTTCGCAGACGACCAAGCAAACGCCGAGCCTAACCTATTCCCGCCTCCTCGTTAACCTTTAGCAATTCATAGCCCTCGCTCTTCGCAACGAAGGTCGCGGCCGTCAGATCGCCGACAACGTTGAGGGTTGTGCGGCACATATCCAGGATCCGATCGACGCCGAGGATGATCGCGATCAATGCCGGGTCGATGCCGATCATCGCGAGAATGCCGATGATGAACGGGATAGATCCCGAGGGAACACCCGCCGTTCCAATGCCGCCGACGATCGCGTAGAGAACGACCATCAATTGCACTCCGAGCGTGAGTTCAATACCCGCAAGCTGCGCGATGAAGAGCACGGTGACGCCTTCGTACAATGCGGTCCCATTCTGGTTTGCCGTCGCCCCCACAGTCAGCACGAAGCTGTTGATCTCTTTCGGAATGCCGAGATTCTCATGCCCGACTCTCAACGCGGTCGGCAACGTCGCATTCGAGGATGACGTTGAGAATGCCGTTACGATCACAGTCTCAATACGGCGGAAGAATTCGATCGGATTGAGCTTCGAAAGGAAATAGATCGAAAGCGAATAGACGCCGAAGAAGTGCAGCCCGAGTCCGAGGAGCACAGTCACTACGAACCACGCCAGCGACTGCAGCAGGTCCAGGCCGAACTGTGCGACGTTATTGAAGATCAGGCAGGCGACCGCATACGGCGCAAACTTCATTATTATATCGATGATCTTCGACGTGATGGCGAAGACACCCTCCATAAAGCTTACGAATGTTGCCGTCACCGGAGTCGGTATCAGTGTAATGGCGATGCCGACGATCAACGCAAAGAACATCACGTGGATCATATTCGGACTCGCACCCGAGACCGAGTTGAACACGTTCTGCGGAACGACGGTCTTCACCGCCTGCATCAACGCCGAGTCTGATTTCGCGGCCTCAGCAGCCTTTTTCTGAGCATCCGCCGCCGTAGCTGCACCGCCGCTGAACTTTTCTTTGAGCTGGACCGCGACGTCCTCGCTAATGCGCTTTCCGGGCTGTATAAGATTCGCCAACCCGAGCCCGATAACGACCGATAATCCCGAGATAAGCAGCGTATATCCAAAAGATTTGAGCCCGATCCGCCCGAGCTTGCGAATATCGCCGATACCGGCGACCCCGACGACCAATGATGAAAACACCAGCGGCACGACGATCATCAGCAGCAGGCTCAGGAACAGCGTCCCTATCGGCTGCGTGATGTTCGAAACGAACCATACGACATTCGGATCATTTCCGCCGAGGGTCCAGTTGACCGCCAATCCGCCGACTACACCTACCAACAATCCGAGAAGGATCTTGGTGTGAAGCGGAATGCCTTTCGGCTTGTCCGGCGTATCATCGTCGAGGTCTGTCGCGAGTTCGCGTTCGTATTCGTCGGTCGGGATCTTATCGTTTTCCGCCATAGCAGTTATTTGGTTGTTTGAAAGTTCAGAAAGGCTAGTTTGGGAGAGTTTACCCGAAAGTAGCGGAAAATGCTCATTTGCGATCGCAGAGTTCCCGAAACTTGCACGTCTTGCAGAAGTTTTCGTGCGGTGTCATTTGGAATTCTTCCTTGGGCAGCGGGATGTTCAATTCCGGCTCCGCGCAGTAGGAAAACATCTCCTGTGTCTGGCCTTGCACGACGTTCGAGAAATCTTCGATGTCGTATTCGTTCACCCGCTGCGAGTTCTCTTTATAATCCGGGAGCAGATGAGCGACCGTCGTCTGGATCTGAGCGTACTCCTTTTCGAGATGAAAATTTGCCCAGTAAGCATATCCGCGAAGCTGCGTACTATGTTTTCTATAATCTTCTTTGCCCGTCTTCCAATCGAGAATGTGTAGTTCGTCGCCGATAGGGAAGATGAAATCGACCTTTGCGTAGGCCTTGAGCCCTTCGATCCGAAACTCGCCGAATCCATCGGGCTCGATCACCCACTCGTCCTTCGTAACCAACTCCTCTTCGAACAGCCATTGCATTCTCTCACTGCGAAGAAAATTCTCCAGGGCCGCCCGTACCGGTTCGTAGATCTCGTTGTTAAAGTCGATCTCATCGCGAACGCTATAATAGACCTCGTCGAAAAGCTTCGACCGGAAGATCGAATATGCCTCGCGATAAGCGTAGTCAAAGAATCGTGCCGGATCGATCTCGGCCGAAGTCCGCTGCAGCCGCTTCAGCAAGGTTCTCAATATTTTGTGACTGATATTCCCGATCTCAAGCGGAACGGTCGTCAACTGTGCCAGCTTCCGCGTTTGCATCAGATCGCCGGCAACGTCGTACTTCGCGTACTTCTCGTAATAGTACTGCCGCTTACACGACTGAAACGTCGAGTACCGCGAGTACGACCACCCAAGCACGTCCGTATATCCGAATTGTCTGATTACCGCTTCGCTCAATTATTGGTTCCTAGCGAATCTTACCGATACGATCTCTCCCAAGCAATCTTGCAGAGCGTTTAAGACCTAATCAGATTCTGATAATCTCTAGAAACCATGACGCTCACCCTTTCGGTTGAAGAGATATCGAGAGACTTCGAAGGCTGCATTCGGAGAGTTGTGGACGAACGTGTGACCATTATCGTGACTATGAACGAGAAAGCTGTTGCCGAGATTGTCCCGCTTGCGCAAACTGCTCAGGTGCCAGATTGGGAAGACTAGCGAAACTTAGAAATGTTCAGTTCAATCCATTTCGAATCAAAAGGCCGGGCGACGACGAATGCGTCGAAGCCAGAGGTGATCGCGGCGTTGAAGGCCATCGTTGGCGAAGAAAATGTCGTCGTCGAACCTGAACGGGTGGAGCCGTACGGGGCCGATGCGGTGAAGGAAAAATTTCCGCCCGAGGCAGTCGTGTTTCCGGAATCGACGGCTGAGATGGTCGCGATCTTGAAGGTTGCGAACGAACACGTTTTCC
>DAIOWA010000467.1:0-3268 GCA_036758705.1 Pyrinomonadaceae bacterium
GGACACACTCCCTAACGGTCGTGTTTCCGCCTGCGTTGCCACGGCGTCCGAGCTGCCGTGAGCGTGATCCAGCTGGACACGGCCGGCTGCGATGGCGGCTTCTAGCTGTTTCCAGCGATGATCGGTAAAGAAATAGGCATTGTCCGCTAGTTCGACGCCCGCTTCCTCGGCGAACTGGATCGCTCCGTCGCCGGCGAGGAGGACGTGTTCGGTTCGTTCCATTACAAGCCGTGCAAGTTTGATCGGATTCTTGACGTTTCGAACAAACGCTACGGCTCCGGCTTTCAGAGACGCACCGTCCATTATCGCGGCGTCCATTTCGTTCTTGCCTTCGTGAGTGAAGACCGAGCCGCGGCCGGCGTTGAAGAGCGGGAAATCTTCGAGCGAACATACTGCCGATTCGACCGCATCAAGTGCTGATCCACCACCATTGAGAACGGCCCAGCCTGCATTCAACGCCGCCTCCAGCCCGCCTCGGTACTCAGCCTCAAGTTCCGGCGTCATCGTCGACTTCAAGATCGTTCCGGCGCCGCCATGGATCGCCAATGCCATTTTTCCCATGAGCTAATCTTACCGCAACCACGAAATGTAAAGAATTGTACTAGGCGATACTTTTCTATTGTCAGCGAACACCCCAAGAAACTATTATTGAGAGGCGGATCGAGTCCACCCTTTCTCCGCAGGCCTTTTTTGGAACTACCCGTTCATTCACATTGTTTTAAATCAGGAGCAAAGATCCTTTGCCCTAATTGAGTTTCCGGATACCACCCTTATCCGCATAGACCTTAACCGAAAAGGCAACCGCCGCATTATGCAGTGGGCGCAAAGCCAGGGGTCGCTGAACAGCGAAACGCCCGGCTACCGAAGTGAGGCAGATTGAGATCATCCCTTTTTACAATTTTACTTGGCATAGCTTTCTTCGCTGTTCCAGTTGTTGCGCAGAATGGAGCTAAACCACAGCCGATACTCGTCGGAGTGATCGGTGGTTCTCAGCGCTCGGCGGCTCCGGTTCGTACGTTCAAGGCGTCGTTCTCGAATGCGTCGCTCGGTTCGGCGAGCAGTGTCGAGGCACGAGCGTTTGAGCTTATGAACGCACAGAGATTGGCAAACGGACTTCAGTCGCTTCAGTGGGATGAGGAGATCATCGCCCTTGCCCGCTCGCATTCGCAGAGCATGGCCGAAGGGAAATACTTCAGCCATAAAGATCCGAGCGGAGGTTTTGTCGATTCGCGTGCCGCAAAACTCGGCATCTTTAACTGGATGGCGATCGGCGAGAACATCGCATTTATGAAGGGCTACGACGATCCGGCGTCGATGGCCGTTGAGAAGTGGATGCAGTCGACCTCTCATAAAAAGAATATCCTCAGCGGCCAGTGGCGTGATTCCGCCATCGGCGTTGCCGTCGCTGACGACGGTGCAATTTATTTCACGCAAGTGTTCATAGCTAAATAGACATAATCGTCCTACCGCCAGTTCGCATGCCGCGGCTCTTGTCACGGCATGCTTTTTTTGTTTTCAGCGCATATTCTTGGATACGTGAAGTTCTCGCTGCCCTCATTCGCCAAGGTTAATTTGCATCTCCGCGTGCTCGGGAGGCGTGACGACGGCTTTCACGAAATTTTTACTGTGTTTCAGACGATCTCGCTGGCTGATGAACTCACGTTCGAGCCGGCAGAGGTTTTGGAACTGATTTGCGACGATCCTGCGGTTCCCGCAGACGACACGAATCTGATCGTACGGGCTGCAAAGGCTTTGAAGCCTGATGGTGGTGCGAGAATATCGTTGGTCAAACGTATCCCGATGGGCGGCGGTCTCGGTGGCGGATCGTCGAATGCGGCGACAGCTCTCGTCGGGTTGAATCGCCTTTGGGAACTTGGCTTTGACGTCGATCAACTCGGATCGATCGGTGCCGAAATTGGCTCCGACGTGCCGTTCTTTCTGTCGGGTGGAACAGCGATTGGTATCGGCCGAGGGACGGATATTGAGCCGATCTCCGATCTTGACGAGCGATTTATGGTTCTGATCGTTCCCGACGTTCATGTTTCGACCGCCGCCGCTTATGCCGGTTTACACGCCGAAAGCTTGACAAATTGCGACCTGAATCGTATTCTTCGAGTTTGTCGCTCAGAGGCTGAATCTCCGGATTTTCTTCAGGCGGCATTGATAAACGACTTCGAACCGACTGTTTTTGCGGAGTTTCCCGAGATCGGGCGAGCAAAGCAAAGGCTTATGGGGCTTGGTGCTAACCGAGCATTGATGAGCGGCAGCGGTGCGAGCGTTTTCGGCATTTTTGACAAAGAAGAGACACGGCAGACTGCACTTAAAGCCCTTGACAACGAGGTCAACTGGCGAATGTTTGCCGTAGCGGCAGTCTCGCGAGATACGGTCCAGCAAACTTTAGTTTGCTGATCCCGCGCGAACTAACAAACTGAAGTTTGTTGGACCTTGCCGTTTCCGATAAGTTTCTGAAATTCGCATTGGGGCGTAGCCAAGTGGTAAGGCACCGGTTTTTGGATCCGGCATTCGTAGGTTCGAGTCCTCCCGCCCCAGCCAATTTTGAATATCGGTGACGGCTGTCTGCAAATCAGGCAGCCGTTTTTACATTGTTCGTCAAACTTCAGTTTGACGCGAAGACAGATCAACAAACTGAAGTTTGTTGGACACTCGATGAGCGTAACTGGCAACATCAAGATCTTTTCGGGCAATGCTCACCCTGAGCTGGCGCATGAGATCTGCGGACATTTAAATCTGGACCTCGGAGCGGCTGTCACGGATCGTTTCTCTGATGGCGAGTTCAACTTCTCGATTGCTGAGAATGTTCGCGGGTCGGACGTGTTCATCGTTCAGCCGACTTGCCCGCCGTCAGATCAGCACCTGATGGAGCTGTTGATAATGATCGACGCATTCATCCGAGCCTCGGCAGCACGCGTGACGGCGGTGATGCCGTATTTCGGATACGCCCGCTCGGATAAAAAGGATCGTCCGCGGGTGCCGATCTCGGCGAAGCTCGTTTCGAACCTGATCGTAAAAGCCGGTGCACAGCGTGTTTTGACGATCGATCTGCACGCGTCGCAGATACAGGGATTCTTTGACATTCCGGTTGATCACCTTTACGCACGGCCGATCATTGTCGATTACTTCAATCAGAACAAAATCGACAACTTGGTGGTGGTCGCACCCGATACGGGCGGAGCCGAGCGTGCACGAGCCTATGCGAAACGACTCGATGCGGGGTTGGCCCTGTGCGACAAGCGTCGCGAGCGGGCGA
>DAIOWA010000468.1:0-3267 GCA_036758705.1 Pyrinomonadaceae bacterium
TTTGCGGCGGAGGGGCGAACTAAAGTTCGCGTTCCATAATGCTAGCACTTCGCGGATGAGGAAAACAAGATTTTTTGGAAGGAGTCCGCTATTGCGTGTTTGGCTCCGGTCTTTCTTTCTTGTTCCTCATATTCTACTTATTCTGTGGTTACAGCATTTCGTAACCGTTGAACCAGTTGATCCGAAACCAAGAGTTAACCACAGAATAAGAAGAATAAGATGAATAAGAGGAGTCGGAAAGCGAACCACAGAAAGCACTGAAAAAGAGCTAAGGCGAGTAGGGCCTATTTTGTTGCGGATTCGAGTACGTCCTTTCCCCATTCGTTCAGGCTCTTGCCGGCAGCCGCAGCCGCTTCCGCGATCTTCTCGTGAAGGCTGTCGGAAAGCCGGAACATTACTTTGCCCGAATAGTGTTTCTTTGGCCGTTCCCCGGTTCTTTCACAGAGTTCTATATGAAAATCCACGGCATCCTTAAATGCCCGCTTTAGCCCGGATACGGTTTCGCCTTCGAACGTGACCTCATCCTTGATGCCGATCAGGCGCCCCCAGAAGACATTGTCGTCAGCTGAGAATTCGATTTGCGCCTTAAAGCCCCTATAACTAAGATGCTTATTCATTGCCAATACCCCTCGATTCAAGAAATCGCCGCAAGGATTCGACCTGGTACTTCTTCGCTTCTTTTCCGGGATGCAGATGATGGGCTTCCCATTTAGGATTGTCTGGGAAGAGGAATGAAACCCGCGATCCACGACCTTCAATGACCTCAGCTCCGAGCAAGAGCAACAGCTTCTCGATATCCGAGAACTTAAGCGATGCAACAGTCGGCACTTTATAGACCGCTTCAAGGGTTTTGTCGTGCCGACGGCTCACATCACGATGCTAGCATTGACAACGGAAAGCGGAAGCAGGATCAGCGGCGGATGAATTGGATGTTGCCGCGTTGGTTGGTGGCGCTGAGGGTGGCGGCGCCGTCGCCGGCGGTGCCGACTACGCGGCGGCCATCCCATGTGAAACGCATATTTTCGGAGAACGATCCGAGAGAGATGTTGCGTGTCGATGGCGCTGTCGCGAGCAGTTTAAAGGACGAGCCCGGCGGGATGCGGAGGCTGATGGTGCCGCTGATCGAGAAGAAGCGATAGCCGCCGCCCGGCTGGATCGTGCCGTCAAAGAATATATCGCCGATCCCGTTCTGCGCCGAGACGACTCCGGCCCCGATGTTTGTCAGGCTGATGTCGCCCTCGGTCGTGATGTGGGCTCGGACCAAGCCTCCACGAACGTTAGTCACACTGAGGTTACCCATCTTTGTTTCGATATCGACGGACGACGTGAACGGTACGCGGATGGTGAAATTTACACTGCCGACTTCCCCGCGTCCCTGATTATCTTTTACGAGATTGATGTAGATCGTGCCACTCAAGGACTGCGGCTCGATGTTGGCGGCCGGGGCTTCTAGATAGGCGGAGATCGAGACCTCGTTGCGGTTCCATCCTTCGACGGTGACAGTGCCGGTGCGGTTGAGAAGTTGGAGGCGGACGTTTTGATTCGCGGGATAAGTGCGGTTGAACCGGCGTTGAGCTGCCGCGTCGATCGGGACAAGCGCGCAGAACATCGCGACGCCGACAGCAAGCAATGCTGTACGCCGCCAGCCCCAAACAAGGCTGTCCATAATATCCAAACTGCGGATCATTTCTATCTACAAAAAGGGCGACTAAAGTTCCGAGAATTCGCGGAGCAGGTTCATCTTCTCTGTCATCACGGAATCGAGCATTTCACCGGAGAGTTCGTCGTCCGGATCCTTCTCGAGCGTCTGTTTGTATTCGAAGACTGCCTGGTCGATCGCCTGCAGGTTCCTGTCAAACCCGCGTCTCAGATTATCATCCCACATCGCACGCCGTGCCTGCACGCGCTGGTTCCAATAGTCGATCGTGGCTTGCTGTTCCTGCAGCCGTTTTTGGCGTGCGGCCTGCGGGGTGTCGGTGAGTCCTACCTTGCTTAAAAGTTTTTCGAACGTCGTCTGCGATTCGCCGGAACGCGATGTAAAATCTTCGCCCGTCGGCTGGAAGTAGTTGCGAATGCCGACGACTGTCAAAAGCGAGCTGATCAACGCTACGGCGAGCACGCCCGCGGCGGCCTGAGAAAATGAAAGATTCCACACGCGTGCGAAGAATCCTTTCGGTTCGGGCGGAGCTTCGATCGGCGGCTCGGGCTTGATCTCCGCCTCAAGCGTATTGCTGATGCGGCACCAGAGTGCGTTCGTGTTGAGAGCGGGAATATCGTCGGAGATCTCTTCGAGTTTGCAGTTGTCGAGGATGGATGCGAAATCTTCGCAGAGCCTGGCACAATCCGCACAGAGCGAAAGGTGCGTCCGGACGTTTGCCGCCTGAGTTTCATCAAGCTCGCCGTCCAGAAACTGGCTCAAATTTTCCTGACATCCGTCGCAATTCATTTTCTTAATGCAGAAGCCCGCACGTTAGTAAGGGCTTAACATCCAACTTGACCGTTACGCCCTTGCTTACGCGCGGGCTTCCGCAACTATCAATCTAGATAGATGAATAACGGGCAAAAGGGTTGCCCTAACGGGCGTTTAACTTGTTTCTTCTTTTTGCTTGATCAGCAGGCCGCGAAGCTTTAACCGGGCCTTGTGAAGCTGTGATTTCGAGGTGCCGACGGAAATGCCGAGCATCCGGGCGACTTCCTCGTGTTCAAAGCCCTCGACATCGTGGAGGACGAACACATTTTTATAGCCCTTCGGCAGCTCGGCGATCGCATTCTTGAGTGCGATGCGGTCGACGACTGCCATTTTGTTGGGATTCGCCGAGCCGGTGACCGCCTGTTCGGGCATATCGCCTTCTTCGGTCGTCTTTTCGTTCTTGAACGAACGCTTGCGGAAGTGCATCAGCACCTGATTTACCGTCAGGCGATGCAGCCACGTCGAAAACGCCGAATCGCCGCGAAAACTGCCGATCTTGCGGAAAAGCTGGATGAAAACTTCCTGGGTAAGATCTTCGGCCTCGGTCTGATTCCCGGTCATGCGGAGCGTGAGGCTGAATGTTCGGCGGTGATATCGCTGATAAATGACCTCAAACGCAGCCAAACTGCCATCCGCCGCCATCTTGCAAAGCTCGATGTCCGACGTGTCGAGATGGATCTTGCCGTCATCAACAACAACAGAAACAGCCGTTCGAGCCTGCACCAACGGCAGTTCGACGGCCTCCTCAATACCAAAAGCAATGTCCCTTTCGACGACTACTGCGGCAGAGTCCATAG
>DAIOWA010000469.1:0-3266 GCA_036758705.1 Pyrinomonadaceae bacterium
CTTTTTGTTAACTTGTCGCCGAAGGAGAATTTTCCATCCGCGGCCATTGACCGAGGAATAGTGATACAAAATCCGAGCAACCAAAAACTCTAGTTCCCCCGTGATCGGAGAATGATAAGCTGTTTCAAACTTATCATTTGTGAACGAGCTTTCGGCTTTCGCCGCTTTATAGAGTTCGACTATCGTCTTCAAGACCAGCGCCGAAATCTCCGTTCCATCAGTAGAAAGTTTTGCGGCGGACTCAGCCACATTGTCCAACCGTTCAAGATACGATTTTCGGGTTATGAGCATAGTCAATGGTGCCACCCCTCGTTGGATGTGTCTAAGACACAGGTGTACTCTTCAAAAACCACACCAAAGGGTAGAACAGAAACACCGTACCGACCTGGGGTCATTAATATACGAATGCGGTTGATGAGCAAGGGAGGCCCAACTGGAATGTTTGGTAGAAGAGTTAAGGTTGCGATCGACTCCATCTCTTTAACTTTTCGGCTGAGTTGCTATGTTGCTCTACCAAGCCCAGTATATTCAGGTTGGCCGTCGTAGGGTTTTCCGACAGTTTATCGATATCAGTCAATTGGAGTGGCGGGCCTTTCCAGGATCGTTTCGAATTAGGCTTACCGATGAAGAAGAATGTAGTTGCTTCTTCGCGCTCCTTGCCCACAGGTATTGCCCAGAGCGTGAATTGATGATGATTTACCCGAGCATAGACGTAGAAATAATTCCGATGGATCAACGAACGTCCACCGGAAACATAATCTCGGTCCTTCTTTTCCCAGACCACACCTTCGAGATCTTCGAGCTTTTCTGGAAACGAGCCGCGTTTGTCATGAAAAGTACGGAGATCTCGATTCAAAACCCCGGATGCGTCAAAGGGTATCTCGGCAGCTCGCTTTCGCTCCTCGGACCACAGGGCATAGACATAAACTCCGATCAACATTGTCAGAGCGAGGGGGGCCAATATGAGAGAGATCTTGAGCCTGTTCAGCATTTTTTAGATTGAAGCGTGTTCGACACCAAAAGAACTCCGGTTGCCTTGAGCAATTACCGATCGCACATCGTTTGAAAGATTGTTGAGTGCGTTGCCAACTGGATCACTTTCTTCCAGGTGTACCTCTGTCGGATCTTCCAATAGATCGTATGCTGACTTTTGCAGGGCAGTGGCGGCCAATTCAGTCAGTCGCTCAGTCGTACAGATCCGATCGACCCCAGCGGAAATAATTGCTTTCAATTCAACCTCGTCATGTATGGCAACTGGACCGCGCTCGATTGGACCGCTTAGTAGGAACTGAGGATCAATATCGCCTAAATGAATTTCTGTAGGAGCACCTTTGATTAAAGCGGGAAAGACGTATTTAGAAACCGCAAAGGGCGGATAGGCTGCCCGAATTGGCGGTGCCGTGTCGCTGATAATTAGTACTTCAGAATGCGCGGCTGTTTGTCTTATCTCGTTCGGCAGCATGAGGGCACGCTTTTGCTCTGCATACCTCGTGTTGTCCTGCTTCTTTCCGGGAAAGTCCTGAAATGTCTTTGAAAAGATCGTTGTGTCACCGAGCTGCTTTGAGGCGTATTCAGCAGTAACGTCATCCAGTCCGGGAAGAAAGATCTTGGTCATGATAGTCCCAAGAATTGCGTTTGCCGGTTCACGTCCGTATTGGTCGTACATTTGAGGCAGATCCTGATACCCGAGTCCAAGTCCCACACCACGGCCTCGGCCAATACCAGAGATCCTCTTAACTTCGGAGACGTTCAATTGATAGGCTTCATCGATCAATACGAAGCACGGATGCTCAGGCTCGTTTACACCATCGAGCCTCATCTCCATGACCGCCTGTCCGATGAATGTGGCGATAAACTCCTTATACATATCCGCAGCCCCTTCGGAGACTACGAGATAGATCGCCGTGCCGGGCTTGCGAAGATCCGCGAAGTTTATCGACCGGCAACCTGAAACTTCTTCATCACGGGTTGGAGGAACCGTCACCATCCGAGCGGGAGCAAGAGTGAAGGGGCGAAGTTTGTTGTAAAGACCTATCAGAATTGATCCGCGTGTCTGCACCGGGGCCTGCCGAAAAGCCATATACGCTTGTTTTGCATAGAGGCTAGGCGAATTCGTCATCGCTTCGTTGAAGGCCTGGTCGTTATCTCCGCTCAAGAAAAGGAGGAAATCTGCAGCGAAGGCGGGAATCGCTATCTCCCGGTAGACCTCCGCGATGTGAAGTAAAATTGCGGTCAAAGCTATTTGCTCGGCATCACCCCAGAACGGGTCGGCATTCGTTCTGCGGCGGCTCTCTATCCCGAGCATCATCCCGGCGAGCTGACATGCAAAGGCCGGATCATTTCTGCATTTTGGAATAAAGTTCCAACGATCGCTTTTGGTCGGATCATTCAGGTCAAGACGATAGATGGTTTTCGCAGAGCCTGCGGTCTGAGCGAAGAGTTCACCTTTCGGATCGTAGACAAGGCAAGAGGACTTGTTCAGGATCGCTCTTATCATCGACACAAAAAACGTCTTTGACTTGCCGGAGCCAGTGGGACCGAACATAGCAAAATGCCGAAGCCACTGACTCGGCGGAAGAAATACGTCGCGGCCGCGAAAAGCTTTTGCAATCGGAAGAGCGTTTTCAGGTATCGGAATACCTCGGACCCGGTTCATCAGACCGCAACGGATCAAGTCCGACGCCTTCGCCCATCTGGCCGAACCGTGAGCCGTGCTCATGCCTCGAATTCGATAGGCCCACATTAACGAGTAAGCATCGACTAGTGATCCGGCAATACATATTAGAGCCATCGCCCAAAAGACCAGCGTGATGAGTCCATAAACATTCAACAGAATACCCGCATACAAGCACAATAGAGCTCCGATCGTTCCCAACAGAACAAAGAATAGACACATGCCAATGTCAGCGGACCATTGCCAAAAAGCCTGGTACGATGGCAGATACTGCTCATTTGCCTTCCTTGGTATCCCATAGGAAGCATCAAATCTCTCGATCCATTCACGGGAAAACATAACTTTATAAACTAATGTCCGATGAGGAGTTCGCTTTGTTCGCGAAGCGATTCAAGGGTCGGCGCGTTTAGCGTCAGAGCCTCACCTCGCCAATGCCGAATTTTCCAACCGGATGCACTGAGTTGCTCGGTGGTTAAGAGAGCATCTGGGGTCGGTTTATCGCGGTTCGCTTCAAAATACAGAATTGAATTTGGTTCGCTTTCGGGGAGCGGAAATCGGAAAAGCAATTGTGATCCTCGATCAGATCGGGGAA
>DAIOWA010000470.1:0-3254 GCA_036758705.1 Pyrinomonadaceae bacterium
CGGGCGGCATAACATTATCCAGTTTATGTTCCTGTTCCGTCAGAAATACAACGTCGGTGCCTACGACCCGACACCCGAGGATAAGCTAGACGAGTTCATTAGCCAGAACACGCCGTTCGACAACTGGAAAGAATTTCTCACCGCCGCCTACGAACACCAGGCCGCCCCCGACGAGATCGCCACCCTTAATTTTAGAGCCAACCGGAAAGGCTAAGCCTTTCCGCAAATAGACAGGCAAAGCCTGAAAGAACTTCAGCATAATCCTCTCAGGGTGGGCACTTTTCTTGCGGCTCTGCCGCTCTATTTGCGGAAAAGCTGCGCTTTTCCGATCGCCGCCCTAAACCTCCTGCGCCGCCGCCGGCAGTTCGAGTTCCATTTTCGGCTGGCGGTGTTGGCGGGCGACGGATGCCCTGTTGACCTGGGCCGTGCGCAGTTCGAGCGTGAGAACGCCTTCGCGGTCGATCTCGATCTCGGTAAATCGCAGGCCGTATTTCAGCTTCAACCGCTGCTCCGCCATCAGGCGATGGGCGTTTATCCGCCGGCAAGCGTCACCACCTTGTTTGACCGCGGGATAGGCGTTTTTCTCGCCCGATGCAGCCGGCTTCAACCCGATCCGCTGGTTTGCTTCGTCAAACATCACGACATAAGCCGCCGGTCTGCCCGTCGTTTCCCACGTACGGCGGCTGAGCGCGATCACGCCCTTCGGGCTCAATGACGCATACATCGTCGCCCACCGTCCCGCTTTCACATCCCGTTCGATCACTTTCCAAACTGTCCGCATAAAATAGTCATTCCTCCGACTGAAACGACTGTACACTATCTGACACGTTGTTGCAAGTATGAATTTTTGAGATCGGGTATTTTCCCATAGCCGGCGGATCTCGCAAGATGCCCGTTCCAAAAACTCCGCTCCTTGATCGACCCTGCTCGCGGCCCTTCGGCAAAAAGTGAAACCCTCCACAAAAGCCCTGCTGGGCTCGCTTGAACCTCGCCCGCGGCACCAAATAAAGATCGCTGAAGGAGGCCAAAAGAGCGTTCAAAAACGCACAATAGTTGCCAATTACCACTTAACCACTCTTTTTTGCGCGCAAATTTACGCCAGATCACGCGACCAAAACGCGCCCGGCGGCTAGGCCTGATTTTCGAAGAGTTCGAGAAAGCGTTCGCGGTAGTTTCGGCTCAGTGCGAGCTCGGTTCCATCGCGCAGGATGACGGCGTAATCGCCGGAGAACATCGGGTGCAGTTCTTTGATGCGGTCGATGTGGACGACCGTCGAGCGGTGGATCCTTAAGAATTTATCGGGGTCGAGCTTGCCTTCGATGCCGTTCATCGTCTCACGGATCATATGCGTCTCGCGGCCGACGTGCAGCTTGACGTAGTTGCCCGCAGCCTCGATCCAATCGATCTCGTCGACACGCAGGAAAAACACGCGGCCCGTCGTCTTGACCACCAGCCGTTCGAGATACTTCTTCTCGTGTTTCAGATCGGCGATCAGCGTGATCAGGCGTTCGTCGATATTGCCCATCCGCCGATTCTCGATCGATTCGCGAGCCCGCGATACCGCACGGTGGATCCGCTCGCGAGTGAACGGCTTCAGCAGATAATCAAGCGCGTGTACGTCAAAGGCCTGCAGTGCGTATTGGTCATACGCCGTGACGAATACGATCGCCGGCATCTTACCGCCGTTGAACGATTTGACCACGTCAAAGCCCGTCTTTTCCGGCATTTGTATGTCGAGGAATACGAGGTCCGGCGATTCGCTCTTGATCGACGCGATCGCATCCGTGCCGTTGCCGCACTCGCCGATGATGTCGATATCACCTTCATCACGCAAAAACCGCTTGATCCGCTCGCGGGCCAAGGGTTCGTCGTCGACTATGAGTGTTCTAAGTTTCACGCTCAATCTTCTATGTTGCGCGGCTGATCTTTGTACTGCTTATAAGGAATGTCGAGCCGCACGCTCAAACCATCGTTTTTGTTCTCCGGCTCAAGCTCAAACTTATGCCCCTCACCGTACAAATGCTTCAACCGCCGCCGCGTATTCGAAAGCCCCACGCCCTCGGTAAAAGCCTTCACACCGCCTGAGTTAACGCCGACACCGTCATCGCTGACGCTCAAGTACAAATTGCCGTTTTTCCGCCACGCTTCGATATTGATGTGCCCGCCCTCGGCCTTCGGCGAAATACCGTGCTTGATCGCGTTCTCGACCAGCGGCTGCAGGATCATGTTCGGCACACTCGCGTCCAGCGTATCCGGCCCGATGTCCATATTCACCGCAAGCCGGTCATGGAACCGCGTCTGCTCGATCTCAAGATACTTACGCAGAAACTCGAGTTCTTGTTTAAGAGGGATCTCCTGCACCTCGAGATTCTCGAACGACATCCGCAGCAGATCACTCAAGTCTGTGAGCATCCGGTCGGCGACATCCGGGTCGCGATGGACCAGTTCCGATATAGCGTTGAGCGTATTAAAGAGGAAGTGCGGATGAAGCTGCATCTTCAATACCTGCAGCCGCGACTGGGCCAGCCGGGCCTCAAGCTGCGACGTTTGCAGCTCACGCTGGCGATATTTGCGGTAGTTGAGTATCGCCTGGTGAATCGCAAGCGTACCCCAGTAGATCGCTATCGAAAAATGGAAATTGACGAAGAAAAGGATCTTGTAGGTTTCCCAAAACGAAGTGAGATTGAACCTGGCCAAATATCCAAGCTTTGGCAGCACGTAAGAATCAACGCAAAGAATGCACAACGCGACGACGATGCTCGCCACGATATGGATCGGAACCGAGGCTTTCCACTTGCCGTCATCGAACGCGTATTTCTTGCTGAGCCAAAAGATCAGCGGGCTGGCTATGAACCACGCGTACCCCGAAGAGAGCTGCCAGGAAAGGATCCGCCAAAACGAGATCGGATTTTCGGAAAGCTGATTTTGAAGCGCGAATTGACTCGCGAAAAAGAGTCCGAAGAGCGTCCAAACGGCGAAGATCGTCAGCCATCTCACCACAGGCCCTCGTCTCGAAACTGGTGATGCCATCGAGTTGTTTTCTACCACCCGCCGATGTTAACACCAAACTACTTGTGACGAAATGAATCTTTTCGCGGACGGAACGAGACTATTCAGTACGATCGCGATCGGTCGTTTCGGCCTCTGATCGCTGGTCGATAACGCACTCGACAGGCGTTCTGCCACCGGCGTCATACCGGCAGAAGATCTCATCCGGCACGGCTCTCGGAAGCACCTGACGAGGCATCCAACCC
>DAIOWA010000471.1:0-3249 GCA_036758705.1 Pyrinomonadaceae bacterium
AGATTACTTATCTGTCTTTGTATATTCGCGGCCTTGAGTGTTTCGGGTTTTGCCCAGGGTGCTCAGGGCGTCGCTCGCGGATTTGACCTCGCTAACTACGGCGTTCGCATCGAGCCGGACAAACGAGTTATGACCGTGCTCGCAACGCTCGAGGCGGCACGCACAACGAACGAGGCAGGCGATTCGGTGCCGATCATTAACACGCCGCTGTCTGCGCAGGGTAAGGAGTTTCGTGATCTGCTAAAGAGCGATCTGGCCGCATTGAATGCCGATCTACGAACCAAGATCACAGCTTTCGTTTCGGGCCACAAACGACGTCATGCAGATAAGACCGATGCGGAACTGGTTTCAGCGTTCGTCTCGATGGCTTACGCTCTAACGCCCGCCCCGGAGCTTGCCGATCCCGTTGTGACTTCCGATTTGCCGGGGTCGCTGCTAGACGTACTCGACTTCGCTCCGCTTGTTCGCGATTTTTACCGCCGATCGAGCTTCGCCGGAAATCTTCCGGAATATCAGAAGCGATACCAACAAGCCTCGGACGCCAAACTCCGCACGTCGGCCCGTGAGATGGTTGGCGAACTGCTAAATTACCTCAACACAAAACCGCAGTTATACGTCGTCGAGCGGATCACCACCGAGGCACAGAGGACCAAACGCACAACTCTGCGAAACGTCGAAACACGCGAACGCGAAAGAAAATTTGCTATCGTGCCTGAGCTGCTGGCACCTGCATCGTCGATCAATTTCGTCAACGTAAAGGACGATTATTACGTAGTCCTTTCTCCCGAGACCGACTTGGTTGGTTCGGGAGTTCGAAGGGCGTTCCTGCAATTTGTAGTCGACCCGATCGTGCTATCGAATTCAAAGGACGTGACGGCGATCCGCGACGGTGTGAAGAAACTTCTCGACGAACGACGCGCCGCAAACCCGAACGTTTCGCCCGACATCTACCTGACGATATCGCGTTCGCTTGTTGCCGCGATCGACGCCAAACAGCTCGAGCACGTGAAGGTTCAGATCGCGACAGATCAGGCTCGCGCAAGGATCGCAAAGATGGGCGGCAGCGATCCGACAAAGGCCGTGGCTCAGGAGCTTGAGAAGTTCAAACAGGAGGCCGCCGACGAAACTAACCTGCGACTCTCCGAAGATTTTGAGAGCGGTGCTGTCCTCGATTTTTATTTTGCCGACCAGCTCAAGGGCATGGAGGAATCCGGCTCCGATATCGCGGCGGCAATGCGCGAGATGCTTTTATCGTTCGACCCGGCAAAGGAAGCAGGCCGCTACGACCGCTATGCCGACTCGCGTAAACGAGCTCTCGCCGTTCGCGAAGATCGCCGTAAAAATGCCGGGACAATAGTCACGACAGTCGTCGAGAATCCGGTAACCAACAAGCTGCTCGAAATTCAGAAAACCGTCGAGGCCAAGGATTACAAGAAGGCAGAGGCGGACCTCAAGGAACTTTTGAAAGCTAATCCCGACGAGCCGCGTGTTTTCTATAATCTGGGCCGCGTTGCAAGCCTGACGGCTGTCAACCTAGAAGACAACGAACAGCAGGCGGCCAAACTGCTCGAAGCCAAGGTTGCGTATGAGAACGTAGTTCGCATCAACCAAAAACAGCCTGTTGACCCGGCGTTGCTTTCACTGTCGTATGTTGCTCTCGCAAAGATCTTTGAGTTCTATGACAACAAGCCGTATGCGATCGGGCTCTACGACGCGGCGATCAGGCTCGGCGAGGTCTCCGGCGGAGCACATCAGGAAGCCATGGCCGCTAAACAGAGGCTAGTTAAGAATCCTTAGAAGAAGTAAAAGGTAAAAGGTAAGAAAGGCAAACGATCTAACGGATCGGTTTGCCTTTTTACTTTCCACTTTTTACTTTTTACTTTTCACCTTTTACCTTTGAATGCAGTGTCAACTTCAACATTTCACAGCGGTTACGCCGCGCTGATCGGCCGGCCGAACGCGGGAAAATCCACGCTTCTAAATCGCATCGTCGGCGAGAAGATCGCGGCTGTTTCGAATAAGCCGCAAACCACCCGTCATCGCATCCAGGGCGTTCACAGCACCGCCGCAGGGCAGATAGTATTCGTCGACACACCGGGCGTACATAAGCCTGGGCATCTGCTGAACAGGCGAATGATGGCGGCAGTTCACGACGCTTTGATGTCGGTCGATGTCGTCATCCTGATGCGCGACGCAAGCGTTTCGACCGGCAATGGCGACCGCTTTGTGCTCGACCTCGTGAAACAGTCTGAAAAACCCGCGATACTCGTCCTCAACAAGATCGACAAGATCAGGAACAAGGCCGAGATCCTACCGCTGATGGAGTTTTATTCGAACGAATATCAGTTCGCCGAGATCATTCCGGTTTCCGCGCTCAAGGGAGACGCCGTCGATGGTTTGCTAATCGAGATCATCAAACATCTTCCCGCAGGCGAACCGATCTTCTCCGAAGACGAGTTTACCGACCAGCCGATGCGGTCGATCGTCGCCGAGATGGTGCGAGAAAAGATCCTGCGTTCGACCGGCGAGGAGTTGCCGTACGTCACCGCAGTCGTCCCCGAACGTTGGGATGAAAGCGACCCGACACGTCTCAGCATTTACTGCGCGATCTACGTCGAACGTCCTTCGCAAAAAGGAATCATCATCGGCAAAGGCGGTGCGAAGCTGAAACAGATCGGCATCGAGGCCCGCGAGGATATCGAGAAACTTCTCGATCGCCACGTCCACCTCCAACTCTTCGTAAAGGTGGTCGAAGATTGGCGAAACAAAGAACGCGAACTCGACGAAATGGGGATCCGCGAATGAGCATGAGTAAGGAAGAAACGTGGCAAGCACTTGAGATAACCGTCACACCCGAAGCAGCCGAGGCGGTCGAGTTCGCTCTTAATTCCGTCAACGCTCTTGGTACAGCGATCAGCTTTCGACGCGTCAACCAGACCGAGGCACTAACCGTAACCGGCTATTTCAACGAACTTCCCGATGAACAGATCTTGCAGGACGAGCTGCATTACGCCCTTCGTTCCTACGATTTTGACGAAGAGGCGATCCATTCCGTAAAACGTGAAACGATCGAAAACGCCGATTGGCTCGCCGAATGGAAAAAGCACTGGAAGCCGACGACGATCAGCCGCTTTGTTATAGCTCCACCCTGGTTCGAGGTGAACGAACCCGATAAGATCGTCATCCGCATCGAACCGAACATGGCGTTCGGCACGGGTACTCACGAGACGACCCGACTATGCCTTGCTG
>DAIOWA010000472.1:0-3248 GCA_036758705.1 Pyrinomonadaceae bacterium
CCCAGCCTGAAATTGATGAACGCAAGTCCCCAGGTTCGCCAAAATTCATCGGGCTCCAACGCGGCCTGGCTAAGAGCATCGGCTTCGTGACCCTGGTCTAACAACACCGTCGAAAGCATCGCGTGACTTACGAGCCGATTCGGCGAGAGTTCGATGGCTTTTCGAAAAGCCGCCGATGCCGAGGGCAGGTCTCCCGCGTTGTGGGAGATCAGCCCTAGATTGTGCCAAACTGCGGCACTCAGCGGATCTCGATCCAACACGGACTTGCTCAGCGACAAAGCTCTGTCGACGTTTCCAAGCTTAAGTTCCAGAATGCTTGCGCCGTCAACTACGAGCGGATTCGTAGGTGCAAGTTCCAGTGCCCGTGTATATGACTCGGCAGCAGCTTTTAGGTCGAGATCATAAGCCGCCTGGATCCGTCCGAGTTGAGCGTATCCCTCGGCGAGTTCCGGTTCGGCCGCAAGTGCCTCCGATGCGGCGTGCCTTGCGCGATCGTACGCTTCGTCGAGCGGCAGCCAGGTCTTTCCCGCGCCGACACACAACGCCTGACTCAGAGCGGCCCAGCCGAGTGCAAACCTCGGATCGATCTCGACCGCCTGTTCAAGATATGAGATGGCCTTAAGTCCATCCTCACGGTTTGTACGATCCAGAAAATAGCGGCCAAGAAGGACCAGCCGCTGAGCTTCAGGATCGGCAGATCGCCCCTTCACGGCGTCCGCGACTTGTTCCTCTATCTGCTTAGCCTCGGCCGCGTCTATTGTGTCGCCGAGGAAATGCTGGCGGATCTCTTCGACCACGGACTGCGCGATATCGTCCTGCACGGCAAAGATGTCGTCGAGCGTTCTGTCGTAGGTCTCGGACCAAAGCTGATAACCGTTCGTCGCGTCCTCGAGTTGGACGTTAACCCGGATCCGGTTTCCCGAAAATCGGATGCTGCCTTCAAGCACCGACGACACGTTCAAGATCGAACCGATCTCCGCAACCGTCGTCGATTTTCCCTTGAATGAGAATGCCGACGTTCGGGCGGCGACCCGGATCCCGGTGATCTTCGAGAGCACGTTCAAAAGCTCTTCGGAAAGTCCGTCGGAAAAATACTCGTTGGTCGATTCGCCGCTTAGATTTGCGAAAGGCAGCACCGCGACCGAGCTCAAGCGCCGAACAGCGGAACTCGTGGGCGGCTGATAAAAGAACGTCGGCTCTTCGCCGATACGCATCGGGCTTCGGAACGCTTCCGTTTTAGCCGTGCTGAAAGACGCGGGGCCATCCAGCAGCGAGGCGCCGTCGTCGAGACAATAGAACAAGCTATCGTCGAAATAATCCCGCATGCATTCAGGGCAACGCTTCATATCTGAACGGCTACAAACCGAGCGAAGGCGAATTATACCATCTCAGGGCGAGTCGCTTCTCGCCCGCGTTTGAAACCAAGTTTGCTGATGAACGTAATACCCGAAAATATTGCCTGAAACAGGCGCGGTTGATACAATCAGGGCAGAAAACTAGATCTAAACTTAGAAAGGAGACCTGGAAATGAGAAGAAGTCTGGCTGCATTTCTCGCGGTGGTGGGTTTGTTGGCATTCCTAACTATGCCGCCGGTCACGTCGGCGAATGGTATCGAGATCGGCAGTACAGTCGAAAGTTTTTCGCTGGCTGACACCGACGGTAAGACCCAGACACTTGATGGCTTGAGGGGTAAAAACGGTACCGTGGTCGTCTGGCTGTCGGCTCAGTGTCCGGTCGTTAAAGGATACAAAGACCGCATTAACGAAATAGCCGCTGCATACCAGGCGAAGGGCATTTCGTTCATCGGCATCAATTCGAACGCGACCGAAGACCTCACGTGGGTGAGATCGAATATCGCCGAGTTCGGATACAAGTTTCCCGTCCTGATCGACAAGGACAACATTCTCGCCGACAAGTGGGGAGCAAGCGTAACTCCCGAGGTCTATTACCTCGACAAAAAGAACGTCCTGCTCTATCACGGAGCGATCGACAACGACCGCTCGGGTAAGAACGTTCAGGAGCAGTTTCTGAAGACGGCGTTCGACTCGGCTCTCGCGGGTAAGGCGATCGAAAAGACCAAGACCGCGGCTTTCGGATGCTCTATCAAGAAGGCCAAGGCGACTGAATAATGATGCATTTTCGATCAACAAGATCAGCGATCAAAGCCATCTCTTTGGGATGGCTTTTTGCTCTTGTGCTCGTCGCAGCCGTCGACGGCCAAACGAAAAAGCCTGCGCCGAAACCGCCCGCAGCACCGCTGCCAAAGGTTACCAAGATAGACCAGGCTCGCTACGCCGAGCTGATCAAGCCGCAGACGAAACCGCTGCTGATCAACTTTTGGGCGACCTGGTGCGGCCCGTGTCGCGAAGAGTTTCCGGACCTCGTCAAGATCGACAACGAATACAAAGGCAAGATCGACTTCATCACCATCTCGCTCGATTTTGAAGAGGAGTTGAATACCGGCGTGCCGCAGTTTCTAAAGGAAATGAAGGCCGACATCCCGACCTATCTCCTCGTAACCCCAGACGAATCCGCCGCGATCGCGATGATCTCCGACGACTGGGGCGGAGCCCTGCCGCTCACCGTCTTGTTCGCCCCAAATGGCGACCGCGTCCTCTTCCGCCAAGGGGTCGTCAAATCAGCCGAGCTCAAAGCCGCGATCGATAAACTCATGCAATAGATTCTTTCTTGTTCTACCTTTTCCTCTTGTTCAGTGGTTAAATTTCGATCACCACAGAACAAGATGAACCGGAATGAGCAAGATGAAGAATTCATATTGACAAGATTTCCGGTCAATGATAGTTTCATTCACGCAACGCATATCCAACATAAATACAGGAGTCGAATTATGCTCAGAAAGATCGAAGATTTTCAGAAGGATTGGGCTTACGAGGCGGAGATGACCGGGAAGGTTCTGCAGACGCTGACCGACGAATCGCTTGGCCAGAAGGTGAACGCCGATGGGCGCGATCTCGGGTTTCTCGCCTGGCACCTGACGCAGACGCTAGGTGAAATGCCGGGCAAGGTCGGGCTAAAAATTGACGCTCCCGGTTTCGAGCAGGAATGTCCGACCGCAGCCGCAGAGATCGCCGCTGCATACGAAAAAGCAGCGAAATCCGTCGCCGATGAGGTCGCCGCGAACTGGACCGACGACACTTTGCTCCAAACCGACGAGATGTACGGCGAAACCTGGGCCCGCGGCCTTACGCTTTTTTACCTCATCGCCCACCAAGCCCATCACCGCGGC
>DAIOWA010000473.1:0-3228 GCA_036758705.1 Pyrinomonadaceae bacterium
GGTGGTTCTGACTTCGCATCCGCCGCTACAAACCTCCGCGAACTCCTCTCCGACCCCGTCGGAATGCGGCTCGTGTCGGACGTCCCACTCGGCATTCTACTCTCCGGTGGGATCGACTCATCGACCGTTGCAGCATTTGCAGTGCAGCATGCAACCGAGCGCGTAAAGACCTTCTCGATCGGGTTCGAGGAGGATTCGTTCGATGAATCGAAGTACGCGAGGAGGGTCGCGAAGCACCTTAACACTGAGCATTACGAAGACAAACTTTCCGCGACCACCGCGGGCGACCTGATATCCGAGATTGGCAAATGGCTGGACGAGCCGATGTCGGACGGCTCGCTGATACCGACCGTTTTGCTGTCGCAGTTCGTCCGCAAGCACGTCACGGTCGCGCTTGGCGGTGACGGCGGCGACGAGCTATTCGCGGGCTACCCGATGTACTACGCCCACACGGTCGCCGCTAAATACAAGGCCATTCCCGCATTCGTCCGCTCCGGTTTGATCGAACCGGCCGTCAACGCTCTGCCCGTTTCGACGAACAATATGTCGTTCGATTACAAGGCCAAACGGTTCGTGCGGGCTGTGAAGTTTGA
The DNA here is from genome assembly GCA_036758705.1 of Pyrinomonadaceae bacterium. GTDB lineage: Bacteria > Acidobacteriota > Blastocatellia > Pyrinomonadales > Pyrinomonadaceae > OLB17. Next base: position 594 of record DAIOWA010000473.1, read on the forward strand.
TGACGTCGAGCGGCATCACGCGTGGTTCGGGTCGTTCTCCATCGACCAGCACGAGCGGCTGTTTTCGAAGGACGTTCTGGCTCAAACTGACGCGGACATCTACCGCGAAGTCCGTGAACTCGTCGGCCAGTCCGACGCGAAAAACGTCATCGAGCAGATGCAGTACGCCGACATCAATTACTACCTCGCGGAAGACATTCTGACGAAGGTCGATCGTGCGGCGATGTCCGTCTCGCTCGAAACGCGTGCGCCGTTCCTCGACCCGCGTGTCGGCCAATTCGCCGCGTCGATCCCGGTCGAATACAAATTGAAGGGCAAAAGCGGCAAGGTCATCCTGAAGGAGGCGATGAAAGACCTGCTTCCGCACGACATCCTTCACCGCCCCAAAAAAGGCTTCGGCATCCCCATCGCCGAATGGCTAAAAGGCCGCCTCAATCCGCTGATGCGCGAGATGCTCGATGGGAAGCGATTGAAAGAACAAGGATTGTTCGATCCTGACTACGTCAGCCGTCTCATCAACGAGCACGAATCCGGCAAAGCGTTGCACCACAAGGAACTGTGGACATTGCTCGTATTTCAGTTGTGGATGCAGAACTTCGGCCCCAACTAACCACTATCCACTTGTCACTATCCACTGAAGATCTATTTTCTTCAGTGAATAGTGGGTAGTGACAAGTGGATAGTCGTCAGATCACCGGACGGCTTGCGCTATAATTCGGTTAAGGGCTATGGATATCACCGTCTCGATACCTGATAAGTTCATCCCACCGCCAACCCCGGGGAGTGATTTCTCCCGTGAGGTTTTGGAGGCGTACGCTATCGAGAGCTATAGGCAGGAAAAGATGAGCCTCGGACAAGTCGCCGAACTGCTCGAACTTTCTACCAGCGAGACACATGCATTTCTTAATGACCATAACGTAAGACTGAACTACGATCTCGAAGACCTTGAGAGGGACAGCAAAACGATCGAACTCTTTCTGAAGAAATGATAGTTGTTTCGGATACGACGCCGATCCATTATCTGATCCTCATCGGGAAAGAGTCGATACTTCCCGCCCTTTTCGCCGAGATCGTCATCCCGACAGTCGTGATCACCGAAATGACTCATCCAAATGCCACGGGAAGCTGTCCGCAGTTGGGTAGAAAATCCGCCGGGATGGGTTACGGTGAAGTCAGGAAAGGAGGATATCCTGTCGAGGATCACGGGTCTCGGCAGTGGTGAATCTTCGGCGATTGCCATTGCGATAGAGTTGAGGGCCGACGGCTTGCTGACAGATGATCGCAAAAGCGATTCGCGAGGCGGTCAACAATGGACTTAGCGTGCTGACGACGTTCGCGTTGCTGGAATTGGCGTCAAAAAAAGGGTTGGTTGATTTTGGATCCGTGTTTGACGAACTCTCTAAAACCAGTTTTCATTTCCCGCCAGATGAGATAGTCGAGGAGTTTTTGCGGCGGAATAAATAGCTCACTCCCATGTGAGAATCGTGAATGATCTCCACGTACTTGACGCACCGCTTGTCCTATTCCAAAAGTGAAATTCCTGAAATCAATCAAGCAATCTATTTTCAAGCACCGGAACCATGTGATTACAGTGCTTGGCACAATTGCTCTAGTTAACTTTGGAGTTTTTTGGTTTGTCGCAATCAGCGTCGGCGGAGATGCCGTAAACGGTAAGATTGCGGACGGCCGATACTATCTGGCAAACCACGGCGTGCTAACAGAGGTTAGCTATCCAGTGTTTGTTTACAGTTACATTCACGTATTAAGCGTTTTCGTTACGCATTCTCTGTTCGTTTTGAGTGCTTTAGTAGTTTACTTTGCTCGGTATCTGAAAAAGACGTAAGCTCAATTCGGACGGCATTCATAGCGTTGGCGGTCGTCTTGATATCCGCTATCCTTATTCATATGAAGCAACTCTATCCGGAGATCGAGCCCTTTGATTCGGGCATGTTGAAGGTTTCGGACATTCACGAGATCTATTACGAACGCGTGGGAAATCCGGATGGGATTCCGGTGGTATTTCTGCACGGCGGGCCGGGTGGAGGGCTGATCCCGATGTACCGGCAGTTCTTCGACCCGAAGGCTTATCATGTCGTGCTGTTTGACCAACGCGGCTCGGGCAAGTCGACGCCGCATGCCGAGCTAGAAGAGAACACGACGTGGGATCTGATCAACGACATCGAGACGCTTCGCGAGAAATTCGGGATCGACAAGTGGTATGTGTTTGGCGGATCGTGGGGATCGACGCTGAGCCTGGCCTACGGGATCAATCATCCCGATCGATGCTTGGGGTTGGTCTTGAGAGGGATCTTCCTGACGCGAAAAAAGGAACTCGATTGGTTCTATCAATACGGAGCGTCCGAGATATTCCCCGACTTCTGGGAGAGGTTTCGCGACGAGATCCCCGAAGACGAACGCGGTGATTTTATGACCGCCTATCACAAACGGCTGACGAGCGATGACGAGGACGTACGCCTCTCAGCCGCACGTGCGTGGAGCACCTGGGAAGGCTCGACATCCAAGCTCTACCCGAGTCAGGACCTGATGGACCATTGGGAAGGAGCCCACGAAGCATTGAGCCTCGCCCGCATCGAGTGTCATTACTTTATGAACAACTCGTTCTTCCCGAGCGAGG
>DAIOWA010000474.1:0-3213 GCA_036758705.1 Pyrinomonadaceae bacterium
GCTTTGGCGGGGGTGAGCCTGAAGGCGAGCCGTGAATTTGTGGCGGCGGTTCCGGCGGCGGGCGATATTTTGTCGGCGGAAGATATTCGGCTGTGGGGCGAGCTTGGGCGGCGTCTTGCCATGGGAAGCGCAGACGCGGGTTCGAAGTTTTTTGCCGATGGTGTTGACGAGCTTGCCGCGGTGCCGGAAGCTGCTCGGCCGCTGGTGTTTCATATCTGCACTCGACAGCTTGTGCTGTCGAGCTCGATCGCGCTTGAGACGTATCACGCGATCCCTTCATTGGCTGAAAAGGTCGGCGACGATGAGCTGCTGACGGACGTGCTCAAGCTTGCGCTGGACATCGCGAACCGCTCGGCGAAGCACAGCGCGGAGTTTATACAGAAGACGCCGCCGGTCGCGGAGGCTTTGGATAAGTTTGGTGACGCGAAACGGGAAGTTGCGGCGGCGGCGATAAAGCTTGCGTCGGTGTTTGCGACGCGGACCGGTGGGATGACGGCGGACCTGTGGGCGAATCTGCCGAAGGCTTTGAATGGGCTCGATGCGGCCTCGGCGAAGAAGTTGGCGGAGGCGGGCGTTGTTTTTCTCGACCACGGCGGCAGCGTGACGCTTCACTTTGTCGCCGCGGGTGCGGAGGTTTTCCGCACGGCGGAGTCGGTGTTTGACGAGTGGTGCGACGTGCTGCAAAAGATCGGCAAACACGGCAACGCGGTGCTGATCGCTTTCCTGCGTGCGACGCCGAAATTCTTTTCGCAGATCGCGACATTCAAACACAAACAATCGTCGCCGCTCGACAAGATCCGACGCGTGCTTGAGCTGACCGGCACGATCGCGGATACCGACGCCGAGAGCGCGTTGGCTGCATTCAGATCGAGCACGGCGGCGCTGCGTTCGGTGACGCTCGAGCAGTTTCAGGAGTGGATCGAGACGGGCTTGCGCGAGATGGCGGACGAGTCGACAAAGGCACGCCGATCGTATTTTGCGCTCGAGACACGACAGTCGCACGAGCATCTGAGCGAGACTCGCACCGGGCTGCCGCTCGATAAGATCCAGACCGTGCTGCGTATATATATTGAAGGGTTGACCGGCAAAGAGGTCGAGATCGCACCGCTGACGGCGATACCGCAGGAATCGCGGATCGGCGACGGGAAGACGATCTATCTGCCCGCGACGATCGCCGAGTTTGACGACGAAGAGCGCGACTTTCGTTTGTATAAGGTGCTCGCGGCGCACGGTGCGGGGCAGATCGAGTTTGGGACGTTTGAGAAGGACGGAAAGGCGTTGAAGGCGGCGTTTGCTTCGCTGTCGGAGTTGTATGAGGCGAGCGAGGACGATCGGGATATGTTCGCGTTGGGGGGATATCTTCGGGATGTGCAGACGGCGGAGAGGGCTGACGATACACGCGGACGGGGCGTCCGCGTTCCGTTGCCGAAGGGGTCCGATTATCGGGAGGTGCTGAAGGTTTTCCCGGAGCCGCGGCTGGCGAAGAAGATCTTCGGGACGATGGAGAATGCGCGGATCGATGGCAGACTGCGGCAGACTTACAAAGGCTTGCGCAAGGACCTCGATCTGATGCGGCGATACCTTCGCGAGAAGCGGCCGTACATCTTTGACGTGCCGATCCACCAGGTGCCGTTTGAGCTGCTGTTCCAAATAACGATGTGCGGCGGTGCGACGGATGACGCGAGGCAGTTTTATGGGCAGATCGTGTCGGAGATCGAGAGTATTGTAGAGGTGTATTTCAAACAGGATGCACAGGATAAACAGGATGGTAGATCCTCGACTGTTGCCGACTCATTGATGGCGACGAGTCGGGTTTATTCGCTGTTTATGAATTTGACGCCGGAGCAGATGCAGGAATCGGCGGAGCCTGAACAGAAGGACGAGCAGAACGAATACGTTTACGAGGACACAAACGCCGCCGAGGGCGTGACCGAGGACAAGATCCAGCGCGAACAGCAGCCGAAACAGCCTGAGGATGTGAAAGATCTGTTCAGCGCGTGGAACAGTTTGGAAGAAGACGGCGAGCCCGACGATCTCCAAGGCTCCGAAGCGTGGACGCAGAATGAGATGCCTGAGCAGGCGCTCGAACCGGGCGATGAGGCGTTTGCCTACGACGAGTGGGACCGCGAGCTGAACGATTATCGAGTCGGGTGGAGCCGCGTGATCGAGAAAAAAGTGAAGCAGGGCGACCGCTCTTTCGTCGAGCTTGCGCGGTCGCGATACAAGGGCGTCATCTCGTCGATCCGTCATCAATTTCAGTTGATGAAGCCGGAGAATCTGACACGCGTGAATCGCGAGATCGACGGTGAGGATTACGACCTGAACGCTTTGGTCGAGTATGTAGTCGATAAGAGAGCGGACGGACAGCCGTCCGAGAATATCTACACGAAACGGCTGCGTAAACAGCGTGACGTCGCGGTGTCGCTGCTGCTCGACCAATCGTCATCTACGGCGAGGACGATCACGCGGAATCCGCTGCAGCCTTATACGTATCCGGGCCGGCGGATAATCGAGATCGAGAAGGAAGGCCTGGTTCTGATGAGCGAAGCGCTCGAGGCGGTCGGAGATGTTTACGCGATCAACGGCTTTACAAGCGAAGGTCGGCGGAACGTGAAGTTCTACGTGGTGAAAGATTTTCACGAGAAGTATTCCGACGAGACCGAAAAGCGGATCGGCGGCATCACGTTCCAAAACAACACGCGACTCGGAGCCGCCATCCGCCACGCCGCGAATAAGCTGTTGAAGCAGGAATCGCGAACCAAGCTACTGATCATTCTCACCGACGGCCGCCCGTATGACCACGACTACGGCGATGCACGCTATGCCCGCGAAGACGTCCGCGAAGCCCTGATCGAAGCGAAAACTCACGGGATCACGCCATTCTGCATCACGATCGACCGCGAATCCGAATCGGAGTTGAAAGACCTCTACGGCGATGTCGGTTACACGATCATCGACGACGTGATGACCCTGCCCGAGAGATTGCCGAATATCTATCGACGGCTGACGAGTTAAAGTTATGACTTCATCGGAAACCGTCTTTCTTTTCGACGTTGACAATACTCTGCTCGACAACGACCGCGTGACGGCAGATCTTCGCCGGTATCTTGACAGCGAGGTCGGGATCGAGCGGAGCGCGGCGTATTGGGAGATCTTCGAGGAGCTTCGGAGTGAATTGGGCTATGCTGATTTCCTCGGTGCGTTGCAGAGATA
>DAIOWA010000475.1:0-3206 GCA_036758705.1 Pyrinomonadaceae bacterium
CCCGTCCGAGTTGCGTGGCTGCAGATGGTGAAGCGATCGCCGTGGAACCTGCGTCCGCTGCTTCGCGTACCGAAGGGGTTGAATTCTAAGGGCCTCGCACTTTTTGCTCTCGCCGAACTGTCGCGATATAGAGCGACGAAAGAAGCGCAGCATCTCGAACAGGCGGCCGAGATCCTCTCACTTCTGAGAAGCCAGGCGATCGAGACCGCCAACGGCGCAGCATTCGGCTACAACTTCGACTGGCAGTCACGTGCATTCTTCGCGCCGAAAGGCACACCGACGATCGTCCCGACAGCCTTCGCCGCGAGAGCATTTCTCGAAAGCTATCGCGAGTCGTCGGACGAGTGCGATCTTGAGATACCGCGAAAGATCTGCCGCTTCATCGTCACCGAACTCCAGCGGCCGCACGAGACCGGCGAAGAGATCTGCTTCAGCTACACGCCCGGCGACCGGAGTATGATCTACAACGCAAGCCTGCTTGCGGCCGAGACGCTCGCAGAGGTCGGTTCGATCGACAATAACGACGAGCATCTTTCGTTCGCAGCTAAGGCCGCTAAATACGTGATAAGCCAACAAGGGCCGCGCGGCGAATGGGCTTACGGGCCAAAGCTCCGCCACGCGTGGATCGACAATTTTCACACGGCGTTTATCTTGAGTTCGCTCGCTCGGATCGGCGAAAAGTGTCCGGCGATCCGCACCGAAGCCGACGCCGCTATCAACAAAGGATTCGAATTCTGGATCGGCAACTTTTTTACCGACGAAGGCGCACCGAAATATTTCGACACGCAAACTTATCCGATCGACATCCATTCCGCCGCCGCTGCTATCGTGACACTGTGCGATCTTGCCGACGGAGACGAGCGCGCGCTCGCCGAAAAGGTCGCCGAATGGACTGCCGAGCAAATGCGGAACGTTGATGGATCTTTCGCCTATCAGAAAAAGCGATCGTCTGTCGTTCGCATTCCGTTTATCCGCTGGGGTCAGGCGTGGATGGCCTACGCGATCGCGCGGCTTCTGGAGGTGCGCCCGCGATGAAGATCTGGATCGACCTCGGCAATTCACCGCACGTACCGTTCTTTCAAGCGCTCGCGAAGGAGTTTGAATCTCGCGGGCATGAGATCCTCTGGACCGCACGCGATTACGCGCAGACCGTTGAACTTGCGAATAAGGCTGGCATCGACGCGACGGTCTTCGGAACTCACGGCGGAAAAAATGTACTTTCGAAAGCAGCGAAATTCTCCGGACGCGTTCTCGACCTGACGAAATGGGCACGCAGGAAAAAGATCGATCTCGTCGTCTCGCACAACTCGCAGGAACCGCTCGTCGCCGCAAGATTGCTTGGCATCCGCAGCGTGAACCTGATGGACTACGAGCATCACCCCGGCAATCATCTATCGTTCCGTGCGGCGAAACGTGTGATCGTGCCAACGTCGTTTCCCGACGAAGCTCTCAAACGATTTGGAGCCGAGAGGAAAGCGAAGAAGTTCGACGGGATAAAAGAAGATGTATACCTAGCCGATTTCGAGCCGGATCCGGCGTTTCTTGAGGAACTCGGCATCGCCCCCGAAGACATTCTCGTGGTCGTCCGTCCACACGCTCCGGAAGCTCTCTACCACCGCAACTACGAAAACGAACTCCTCGGCCGCCTGATCGACCGGATCGCTTCGTTCGAAACGGTAAAGATCATCTTGCTGCCGCGAAAGGATTATCAGGGTGCGCAGATGAAGCTTGATCATCCCCAAGATAATGTCATCATTCCGCAAACCGTTCTCGATGGCAGCAACCTGGTCGCTGCCGCCGATCTCGTTATCTCCGGCGGCGGTACGATGAACCGCGAAGCCGCCGCCCTCGGCGTTCCGGCATACACCGTCTTCGTGGGCAAACAGGCGGCTATCGACGAATACCTGATGAGCGAAGGCCGCCTGAAACGCTTCGAATCGGAAGCGCATGTCGCTGAGTTCGTTCCCGAAAAGAAGACATCAATATCACTCCGCAAACGAACCGACATCCGCTCGCTCGTCGCCGACCTCATACTCGAAACTCGAAACTGAAAACTCGAAACTGGTCTAAAACGTCCCCCCGATAGCCCTATCTTGCGGATAACGTTAAACTTGACCTCAAGATGTGCGGAATCGCCGGGCTGATCGCGCCCGACACCGAAAACCGGATCAGCCGAATGCTGACTTCCATCGAACATCGCGGCCGCGATGACGAAGGGGTTTTCACGTCCGCGGCTTTCGGCGCGCATCAACTCGAAGCCTGCCTCGGCCATCGGAGACTCTCGATCATCGACACCTCCGCCGCCGGCCATCAACCGTTCATCAGCGAAGACAAACGATACGCGCTCACCTACAACGGCGAGATCTATAACTACCTCGACATCCGCGATGAGCTTGAGGCGAAAGGCGAGAAATTTTCTCCCGCGACGGATACTGAGGTCCTGTTGAAAGCGTTCCGCCGATGGGGTGAGAAATGTCTCGATAGGCTCAACGGAATGTTCGCGTTTGCGATCTGGGACGACGTTGAAAAGACTCTTTTCGCCGCCCGCGATCGTGTCGGACTGAAACCTTTTCACTATGCCTTCGCGGGCAACTCGATCATTTTTGGCTCCGAGATCAAGGCGATCCTTGCCTCGGGTTTGGTCAACGCCGAACTGGATCCGCAGGGCTTCGATCAATTCCTGTCGTTCCTCTGGCCCGTGCCGCCGCACACGATGTTTCGCGGCATCTACCAACTCCTGCCAGGCCATTTTTTTGTTTGGAAGAACGGTTCGCTCACGATCAAGCAATATTGGGACCTCGATTTCTCGGTCGAGGAAAAGAGAGGATCTGAGCGCGAATGGGCAAATCGGGTCGCTTCGACGCTCGAACGCGTAACGAAGCTCGAGATGATCGCCGACGTTCCGCTCGGCGCGTTTCTCTCGGGCGGTATCGATTCGACCTCGATCGTCGCATTTATGTCGCGGCATTCGCGCTCGAAGGTTTCGACATATACGACCGCGATCTCGTCCGAAGACCTCGAGTTCGACATCATTCCGAGCGATGTCGATTGGGCTCGCAAAGCAGCGAAATTATTTCCCGTCGACTATCACGAAACGCTGCTCAAACCCGATGTCGTCGATCTGCTGCCCAAGCTCGTGTGGCACAGCGACGCTCCGGTGATCGACATGGCGATCCCGTCGTATCTTATTTCGGAGCAATCGAGGG
>DAIOWA010000476.1:0-3202 GCA_036758705.1 Pyrinomonadaceae bacterium
GATCTCGCGACGTGCGGATTAGTGAAACAGTCGGCATCGAACGCGATCTCCAAGACCTTTTTCCGCCCGGCCTTAACGATCTCCATATGAGAAGTGGCGACACCGCTATTGCCGACGACGTATCGATCCGGCAGGAATCTTTGAGCCGTTGCCGCCTTTAGCACTCCCTCGGTCACCAGTACCGTCTCGATCGTCTTGCCTTTGAAACCAACGGCGCCTTCATAGTGAAGTGGAGTGCCGGGACCGCATCCGTCGCGCTTTCGGATGGACGAAAGCCACAGATACTTCCCTGTTTTGTTTGAAGCGCCCCGCGTAGACCTGATCTGGCAAGCCTGAATCAGACCATTCGAATCAAAGAACGGTATCAAAAACAGATCATCATCATAGTCAAAATCACTGCCCAGCCACAGGCTTCGATTAGATCCTCGCCAGAATCCGGGCACACCTATGCATGTAGGAAATATTCCAGTGTCTTTCATAAAAGATTCGATAAGCGAGCGAACAAGCCGATGCCGTTCGTTAGTTGTTTTGGGGAAAACACCGTAGCGGCCCGACTCTCGAATCTGGACACTGATCCATTCGCTCCCAAAACCAGACTCATGGCATTGAGATAAGGGCGCAAGCTCAATAAGTCTTCGATAGATTCTGTCTCTGCGTTCTATCGGGGCGATAGGAGTTCTTGATGCGTAGAAATGTTGAGGTGTCGAAATTTCTTTCGCAAAGTCGAAATTTCTTAGAAGATTATTGTAGTAGATTCCCCAACCGTTGCGGCTGACTCTGTCAGCATTTGTCGCGGAACGAGCGCAAAAGGAAATATTCTGATCTTTTGTCGTGCTGCACCAATCCGGCTTACCGCAAACACGGCATGGAAATTTTCGCGATACTCGCCGGTATCCCGTGATCATAACTACTTTCCACTTCCTCCCTGCCGCCTTTTCTTTAACTTGCGATGCCGCTCATCGCCCAAAACGTTTCTTATAGCGACATTTTTGCCTTTACCATCCTGTACTCTCCTATGAGAGTGCCAAACGCAGTGCCCCCTAATTGTTTGTTCGTACCAGGTCAATCCTGAATTGCTAGTATAGGCCGACGGGCAACGTGACATCGGTCGCTGAGCAAAATGGTCTTGCTAACTTACCTTTGCAAAAATATTAGTATTTAGGTTTCATTTCTTCCAGCCGCCGATCCATATCTCTAAAGAAACCGGTCACAACCGTTGAAACCATCCTAAGACGGGCTGCTTCCAATGCTGCAGTCTGGTTAATTGAAGCGGCCTCGGTGCGGCCATCAAAGTTCAGTTGATTCGATACTTTCTCCATCTCGGCCGAATGACGGATTCCTGAAAGCTGAATGCCGGCGCCCTGACGACTGCTCTGGGCAGCGATACTGCTTCCCTTATTGATCGCACCGATGCTCGCGGATGCCTGGCCCTCAAACGCCTTGTTCATTTCCGACTGATAAGTATTCGACGCCTCTATCTTCTGGTCCGCGACAATCTGCGTATTGTTGTTTTGCAAGGCCGTGTTATCGAGTGTCGTTGAATTCATCCGTTTGTTTGCGTCCTGCATGACGTGTTGATTGTTGGACCAGTCATACAGCTCAACACCTTTTCTGATCGGGACGGTAGTTCCGGCAACGAATGTGCCGCCCGGGATGAATTCGTATTTCATCATCCCGAAGTTCTGAAGTGTCCCCTGGGTTCGCAAACTGGTTTCCTTTGCCGCATCGAAGATTCGACCATCCTGAGTGCCCTTTGCTTCCGCTTGCATGCCGGTGATCTCGCGACGTGTCGCCGCTGAGCTACTGAGGATGCCAAATGTCTTATTTGCTTCGGCCAGCAGAGTTTGTGTAACCTGATTTGCCCGGATCTGGCCGAGACTCGTAACAAGGCCGCCTTCGACACCGGCGACGGATGAAACCACCCTCGCGTCAGTCGATTGATTGGCAGCTTCGAGTGCTTTTTTCGCGGCGGTTTGTTCCGCGTTGTAGATGCCTTGGATTTGGGTGTTCTCGGCCTGCCGATGGATTGCGGCTCCGGCGACAAGGCCATATGTCTCAAGCGCGGTTCCGATACTCGAAAGCATCCAGCCCATCGATATTTGAGAAACACCTTCATAGACCTGTCCTCGGAGCACACGATAACTAAGCCAGGGCACAAGAATGAAACAGAGACTTGAAACGAAGAACAATGCGGTGACTATCAGCGCGCTTGAAGCCGGATCGTACGCTTCGTTAGTTATGATCTTTGCCGTTACGGGATCTAGAGAAAATGTACTCTCACCGTTATAGATCGAAAGAGCTAGAACTCCGAGACCATAACAAACATATAGAGTCACTTCCTTTACAATCGGAAATGCCAACGCAAAGGTTGCCACGCCCCAACAGAACGGATAAAAGATCTGAGCGGCGAATTTCTCGTCGAAACCAAAGGCGGCCATTACCGGCGCGGCGAGTTTCAGGCCGATCAGAATAAATAGTCCCGCGATCGCTAAGAAAATTCCGCCAAACTTTATGATGTTCTGACCGATCACCATAAATGTGAACATCCGGGGGAGATTCCATCCGAGTATATTAAGCTCACCGGTAATATCTTTTACCGTTGATTCTTTGTCCATGATGATACCGACAAGACCCGGTTCGCCGTTTGGAAGACGTTCGGCAAGAAGTTCGTTTGGATCTTCGACGGCGAAGTTCGCTTTCACATATTGTTTCATCTTGTCATCGAACTCCGTGGCAAGTGCGCGGTTATAGGCACGAATTGGCCGTGCAAAGAACTTGCCCGTTATGGTGAGACCGTCGATGATGAACGGACTCGCACCGATCAATACCATGAAGATGATCGAACGAATCGCCCAGGCGACAAGCTGTTCGGGGCCGAGCCCGCGATTGTCGTGGAACCTGCGGATAAATGCAAATATCAATACGAAACTCGCGATGACCCACGCTAAGAACGTGAGGATCGGCATTAAGGGCTTTACGATCGCATTGAGGACCGATTGGAAGAGCCATTCCTGACCGGTCCGCATTAGATTTTTGATCTGCTCGCTAAAACTCGGCGCGGGCGGCTTTGGCGGTACGACCGGTCCGGGCGCCGGAGTCGCGACAGGGTTTGCGGGGTATCTGTTCTCAAATTCTCTGAGCACCGGTGCCGGACTTCCGTCGAGCGGCGGCATGAACGGCGAATCAGGGTTCACCGTCATTA
>DAIOWA010000477.1:0-3199 GCA_036758705.1 Pyrinomonadaceae bacterium
ACTTGTACTAGTCCGCATTGCTGTAATCAGCTCCCGATTGAACAATCCTCTAGTCGACGGCAGCAGGCCCGATGGAACCTCGAAACCGGCTCGGGCGAGTACCGAACGGTAGGCAAGAACTCGGCGATTGTATCGAGTCAGGGCACTCCGGTCGGTAGGGTCCGGCGGTTCAAAGGATATTTGGCAGAAGTTTTTTATATACTGAACGCTGTCCTCCGAAAGTAGGCTGTCAATAATCTCCTTGCCGATTTGTAGATTGTCGTCCTCGTAGAAGTTCAGCAACATCAGGATCCTTCCCGGGTCGCTCGGATGCGTCGTAATCCCGTAAGTTACAACTTCCTTCCGAATCTCTGCGTAGATTGCTTTCTGAATGACTTGCCGTTTCTCGTCGTCGGTTTCCTTTTCTAGGTCCGATGCGAGCTTATCTGCCGCCCCAAGGATGCTGTCCTGTGATCTCCAGATATTTTTGAGGGCATTGTTATTGTCCTGCACATTCTCATTCGCATATTCACCGTTTGGGTCAAAAATCAGCTGCCCAATTCTCAGAGGCGTGTTTTCCGACTTGTGCGGAGACCGCAACTCAAAAACGGATTTAGCGATGATCTTTGTTGTATTTGACTTGCCGGTTCGGGTCATGCCGAACAACGCGGTCTTCTGGCTGAGCAGGTCGGCGGGATAGATTGAAACGGGAACGTCATCGACCTGCTGATACTTGCGATTGGTTGAGGCGTACCGGACATTTCCAAGTTTGACTTTTTCAGTGTTTCCATAACGCTCAAGATGATCTTGGACACTTGCGGGATCACTAAAATTAACGATCGCTTCGAGCGCCCGGGCATTAGGCTTGTAGATCTTCAGCCCACGATTCGGATAATAATTTGAAATATCGCTACCGAATCGAAGCGTGAGTGGCGAGTCGGCGTCATCGGTAGCTGCATCGAGAAAAAATGTACCAATAATGCGACAACGTATACCTGCGAAACCAAGGAGAACACGCGTCTTGGGATCCATGGCGCCCTCGGAATCCCAATGGAGTTCTGTCTCGCCGCTCACCCGTTGAGCAGTCTCAACCCGAATTCTTTCAGCCTCTTGATCGAATGGGAGTCTGGCACTGTCCATTACCCGCAATAAGATGAAAGACGAGTCCTCATTTTTGAAGTCGACGTGAGAACAGTTATCCGGATCAACCCGCGTTGCGATCAGAAACGAGAGACTTGGGATGCCGCCAACCTTTTGGCGATCGCTGTCATGAATTACAACAGAGGCTGTCTCGTAATTGATGGCGAACAGGTCGCCGACATATTCTGATTTCTGGACCAGCCGCCGAAACCATTGCTCCAGCTCAGCTTGGCGATCTCCTGCTCTTCTCTCTTCGATACCTTTTTCGAGTGTCATACACCTCCAAAACAAAAAAAGGGAATTTTCTCCCTTTCACATCTAATCACGCAAATTAGCTCGAGGGAGACAGCCGTTCAGTCAAATACCGGTCTATGATACTGAGTTCTCCAACATTTGCAATTTGAAGCGAGAAGTTGACTTTGGCTTACGCGCGGTTGACCGTCTTTGCATCCGCGGCTAATTCCCATTCAAAAACGTTTCGATGGCTGAGTAGAAGATATCGGGGGATTCGATGTGGGCGAGGTGGCCGGCGTTGGGGATGGTGAGGAGGCGGGCGTTGGGGTAGGCGGAGGCGTAGAGTTCGGAGCCGCGGGGGCGGACTACGTCGGAGGCGCCGTGGATGACGAGGACGGGTGCTTTGACGGCGGCGAGTTGGGCGACGATGTTAAATTGGCCGAGGCTTCGCCAGGCGTGGGCGTTAGCGGTGCGTTGATAGCGGACCGATTCGACGCCGCCGGCGCACAGGTCGCCCTTGTAGCCGATCTTATCGAGCGGGCGCAGTTCGTGTGTGTAGGCGGCGAGGATGGCGTAGAACGTTTCGCGGCAGTGCGTGAGTATATCTTTCGCCTTTACCCATTTGTCCTCCGTCATCGCATTTCTGATCTGGCGGACGCGGTCGGGTTTGTAGAGGATGGCCAGCCGGCGTGAGAGTTCGTCCTCCATATCCTGCAGAAGGTCGGACATCGGCGCGGCGGGTACGTCGAGCACGAGTCGTTCGACGCGGTCGGGGTGCTCGATGGCATAGAGCGAGATGAGCAGGCCGCCCCAGGAATTTCCAAGAAGCGAGATCTTATCGAGCTTGAAGTGGACGCGGAGCGCTTCGAGATCGGCGACGTGGTTTTTGTAGCCGAGGCGTGTGCCGTCTTTGACTAGGTCGGACTTGCCCTGGCCCCGCTGGTCGTAATAGATCACTCGGCGGTTCTTGGCGAGCGGCTGCATATCGGGGCGAATCGATTCAAGCGAGTTGCCCGGGCCTCCGTGTACGACGACCAGCGTGTCCGCGCCCTTCCCTTCGATCTTGTAGAAGATCTTTACCTTGTCGGGCGTCTCGAAAAATCCCTCTTGGGCGGTAATGGTGATCGTGGTTAGGAGGATGAGTATGAGGGATTTCAGCGTGTTCATGGGGTGGGAGTTTATCACGTGTTTCGAGTACATGGTTGGCAAAGTTGGACACACTTCCTGACGGTCGTGTTTCCGCCAGGTGGCAGCGGGCCCCTTATTGACGTGCGGGCTACGGACAATGTTCCGGCCACCCGCTTACGCAGGCGGTTCTGACAAAAAGGCGGCGGGGTCTTGCGAGGACTCCGCCGCTAGTGCGCTATCAGGAGGAACAACTTGTTACATGCGAACTGAAGTTCGCGTTCCGTTAGATGCTCTTACGGAAAATGTAAGAGGCTCGGATAAAGAAGACGCGGCTATTGCGTTCGAAGCCGGGTTCGAACTGATTTGTGAACGGGCTGAAGCCGCGGTAGTTCGAGTTATCGTTGTAGCCGATGTAGAACGCCTTGCCGGGGCTCGGGGTCCAGGCAAAAAGGGCCTGGCCGCTGTAATTGCTGCGGGTCGAATCGTAATCGAGCCGAAGCCGGGTGAACAAGAACCGCGAGAATTGATACGTCGAACGCAGCGATACGAGATCGGCGTCGAACGCCCGGACGCGGTTGTCGTTCCGAACCATGCGGCTCTTCGTATAGCTGACCGACATTCGCAGCGGATCGACCGGTTTGTATTCCAGGCCGAGCTGCACGTCAAACTGGCGGCCCGGGCCGGGATCCTGCATACCGTCGGTCTCGCCGTAGAAATC
>DAIOWA010000478.1:0-3182 GCA_036758705.1 Pyrinomonadaceae bacterium
TTTTATTGGAAATGGGGGAGCCGTTACCGTACGCTTATGTAAGATGCTCGCGTTTCTAAAACGGCAGATCACGCTTGTTACGGTATCGGGAATTCCGGTGCGCGTCGATCACCGCTGGTCGCTGGTCCTGATATTGATGACCGGTATCACGGCGGTCAGTATTCAGTCGCTCAATCAGAATTTATTAGGCAGTATTTTACTGGGTGTAGCTGCAACCGGACTGTTTTTTATCTCAATATTTCTGCACGAATATGCACACGCCATCGTCGCCAGAAAGGAGGGCCTTCGCGTCGTTGAGATCGCGCTGCATCCATTCGGCGGGCTCGCGAGATTTGCCCATCCGCCTGAGACGGCCCGGACCGAGTTTCGAGTAGCTGTCGCCGGCCCTTTAGCGAGCTTTGCCCTGGCCCTTCTGTTTGTCGGCTTCATCGGAATTTCGAGCTATCTTAAAACGGACATCCTAAGCTTAGTCCTTTTTCTGCTTGCACTTACAAATTTTCTCATAGCAGTGTTCAATCTGTTTCCGGGCTATCCGCTCGACGGTGGACGAGTACTGCGCGCATACCTCTGGAAACAGGGCAGGGACCTGAATGAAGCCACCATTCTCACAGGCCGCTGCGGGCAGGTCATCTCGGTGGCGATGATCGTTTTAGGCCTCATCCTCGCCGTCGCTCGGGGCGAATATTTTGCCGGCTTCTGGGCAGTGATCGTCGGGGCGTTTCTGCTCGACTCGGCAACCTCGATCATCCGGGAGGTCAACTCCGAAGAGCATCTGCGAGTCGAAACGATGATGGGCCTCCCCGCCATCGTTCCGCCCGATCTCACGGTCCAGAGGTTCATCGACGAGATACTTCCAATGCACCGCCGCACCGTGTTCGCTATTGCCGATAATGGAAGATTTGTCGGTATGCTTGTGCTCGACGACGTTAAGGCGGTTGCGACTGATCAATGGCGGTCGAAAACGATCCGAACCGCGATCCGACGACTGGCGAATGAGCATTTTGTTCATACCGAAAATTCTATTGCCGATGCTCGTGTATTGATCGAGAGTAACGGGATCGGGGCAGTTGCGGTCGTGTCCGATACAGGACAGCTTGTAGGCATAGTTTACGCGGGAATGCTCAGAAAACGTGCCTGACCACTCGCCTACCTGTGATATTCTAAGCTATCAACTGTGCGGTTTTACCCGAGCGGAAAACTCCGCCCGCCTATTCGGAATCCTACTGTAACTCTCTGGAATGCAGCAGTTTTTAGACCAACTGACGACACTTCTGACTCTTCGCAATGCACTCGACATCGCGTTGGTCTTCACGATCGTCTACGTGGTTCTAAGGCTGCTTCGAGGTACTCGTGCCGTCCCGACAATGGTCGGCATTGTGCTTCTTGCCCTGCTGTATTGGCTCGCGATCTCTCAGGATCTGGCGACGCTGGAATTCGTTCTCAGATCGGCTGTTCTCTACATCGGATTTGCGATCATTGTCCTGTTCCAATCGGAGATCCGACAGGCTCTGATCTACTTTGCTAACCGAGTTCGGCTCCCGATAATGCGGCGGCAGCAGGGGCAGTTCGGCGGGACGGTCTATGACGAGATCGTACTCGCGGCAACGACACTGGCCACCGAAAAAACGGGAGCCTTGATCGTCATTGAGCGAAAGGTCGGCTTGCGAAATTTCGTGGATGCCGGCGTTCAGCTCGACGCTCGGATCAGCTACGACCTTTTGGTCACGATCTTTAATCCGTCCACGCCGCTGCATGATGGGGCCGTTATGATCCAGAACGAACGGCTTGCCGCCGCGTCGGCCTTCCTGCCGCTGACGAAGAATCCGGGGATCTCGCGAGAACTCGGAACTCGTCATCGTGCGGCGATCGGTATCACCGAGGGTTCCGATGCTATATCGATAGTCGTTTCCGAAGAGACCGGCTTGATCACGTACGTCGAGGCTGGTGACGTTCGGCGAAACCTCGATACGACGCAGCTTCGAAAACTGCTCCTCGAAGCAATGCAGATACCGCTTGTACAGACCAAACGCGAGGCTACAAAAACAATGAAGGAGGCAGAGACCGAGATCACGCTCGGGTAGTCGCGATGCCTTCGACTGAGCAAAACAGCTCTCTTCGGACAAACGCCTCGTTCTTGAAGCAGATCCTTAAAAAGATCTTTCTTGAAGATTGGCTCACGAAACTGCTCGCCCTCGCTATCACGATCGCCCTATGGATCGGCGTGACCGGCCTGAGCGAGGTGGGAAGCGATCGTTACAAGGTGCCGCTTGTCCTTCGTCTCGCGGACAATGCGGAAGCCACGAATCAGCCGATCGATCAGGTCGAGATCCGTATTAGCGGTGATAAGCGGCGATTGGAGCAGATCCGAGAGAGTGACCTAAGAGTGTTCGTCGATCTGACATCGGTTCCCGTTGGCAGTCAGACTCTGACGCTTGCCCCGGACACTGTTTCGCTTCCCGATCTACCGAACGGCATTCGGCTCGATGACATTAACCCCAAGAAGATAGTCGTTCGCCTCGAGGCGATTGAAGAGAAGGAAGTTGTCGTACGTGTGGACACGCAAGGCAGCCCACCGCAGGGAATGGAAATTTACGAAGAGACGATATCACCCGCGAAAATAAGAGTCCGAGGGCCGGCATCGTTTCTTCGGACGCTGACGAGCATATCAACGGAAAAGGTGGATCTTGCCGACAAAAGAGCAGACTTCGCTGCCCGTCAGGTACGGATCGCCCCGCTTTCCAACGATAATGCTACGCCGCTGGATTCCTTTGTCGACGTGAATTTCCGGATCGGCGAAACGCGTGTAGAAAAGAGTTTCACGATCCCGATTGCCGAGTCGAAGCGCCGAGCGCAGATCACGCTCTTTGGCGGACGGTCGCTGTTCGACGGTATTTCCGCGAAGGACTTCTCGGCAACGCTATCGGACGGTTCCGATGAGCCGTCCGTGGATCTTCCGGGCAAGTTGGATGGACAGGTCGAGGTAAGAAAGGTTCGGCTACTTTAGTGACTGTTCCAGCAGGAAACCTCTGATATCTGCCCTCATGTCCTCAGTGATCTCGTGCTTTGCCTTGTAGTGGATCGAACGATAGTTCGGTAGAAGCCTCTTCAATTTCTCATCGAATCCCACAAATTTTTCCTGACTGTAAAACTCGTCATCATCGCCGAATAGATAAAAGGTCTCA
>DAIOWA010000479.1:0-3177 GCA_036758705.1 Pyrinomonadaceae bacterium
CCGTGGCCGATGAACTGTGAATAGTCGGCAAAGTTTGCGTTCGTGAACATCGGGATGTGTCCGATCGCTTCGTGGACGATATCCGGCTCGGGCGTGTATTCCGGCCTTGAATGATGGCGAATGTATTGTGTCGAAAGCATCGTTCGCCACGACAGCCAGCTAAGGAAAGCCCGCGTATCCACGAGGCCCTCGATCGGGGCAAGCCGGAAATTTGTCGTTTCCTTCAAGCGGCGATTCATCTCGGATAGCTGAGGGATACGGTCGTTTGAAATGCCGAGGTCCTTCTTCGCCTTAAGGTAAAACGGCGAGGCGTGTTTTCGATGGAGATTTTCCAGCCGGCCGGCGACGTGCCGCCAGATGCCTTGCTCCTCTTCCCTGTAGTCGACATCGGTGATAACTCCGGTCTCGCGAAACTTCTTCGAAAGGCTCGCAATATGGTCTCGCCGCTTCCGATACTCTTCGTCACTTGCACCCGGATGATCGAGATGCAGCTCCTCGATATCCTCGAAGGGCATATCCGTAAATGCCGGCAGATCGGCGTCAGAGATATGAATGTTCTCGACGCTTAGTGCGGACTCGGTAGTCGTGACGTTTTCGGTGAGCATAGTCGCAGCTCCTTGCATATCGTTGGATGGCGGACGCAAATTTGAGGTTATCCGCAAATAAACAATTTTAATGGAAAGGATAATTCGATTGAATAGGCATCATTAGTAAATCGGTATTTATAGCTTTAGATATTTAGGTTTTTAGGTGCGATAGGCTCATAATATTTGCCACGGGACTTCAAACAGGATAGACAGGATGTAGAAGATACATTCAGGCCTCCAGTGGCATCCTGTTTATACATCCTGTTTGAATTTTATGCTTGACGAAATAGACCGCAAGATATTGAAGGAGCTGCAGGAAGATGCCCGAACGAGCTATGCCGAGCTTGGGCGTCGGGTTGGACTGACCACACCGGCGGTGATCGAGCGAGTCAGGAAACTGGAAGATGCCGGCATCATTGTCGGCTATCGTGCCGATATCGACACTGCGAAAGTTGGGCTGCCGATCACGGCCTATGTTCGAATGAGTATTTCCGGTGTCGACTACAGCCACATCATCGAGGTCGCTCAGCAATCGAACGAGGTGCTCGAATGTCATCGCGGCACAGGCGGCGATTCGTTCATAATGCGGGTCGTACTTTCGTCCGTCGAGCACCTGCAGGAGGTCATCGACAGGTTAACGCCCTACGGAATAACGACGACGACGATCGTCCTGTCGTCCCCGGTAAAGGGAAAGCCGATCCAGCTTTGAAGCTGAGCCAAATCTGCTGTTTTCTTCGCGTTGTGAATTGAAGAACCTGTGGAGGAGATCACGATGGCCAGCCCATTTGCAAAGAACATATTGAAGAAAAAGGCCCTGGAGCCGAAGGCGACCAACTCGACTCTGGCCTCAACCGTTGTTCAAACCCTTAAACATTCGTCTCTCAGTCAGATCAACTTTAAGTTGGGCAACGTTGAGGTCAACGGTATGCAGTTTTCACAGGTTGCCCAGGCCGTTGAGTCGAGCAGGATCAAGTGTTGGACCGTAGAGGAGTTCGAGTCCCAAGGGGATGACGACCTTCCAGACGGTAAGTTGGTCAATGCCCGATACAAGATCGAAAGGAACGCGATGCTCTTCTCACGCGAGAACTTTGGAAAGGCATCTGGTGAAGACCAAACCATCGTGCATGAGTCGGTTCACGCCGCCTTTGATCTTTCGGTACCGGCGAAAAAGACGATCACTACGCTCCGAATTGAAGATGAAGCAGCAGCAATTCTCGCGACGGCGTTCTACATCAAACTGAGCGGAAAGGAAGAACACGGATTCAAGCTCGGCGGAGGCGGAGAAGCAGAGGCCCTGGAGCTGGCATCGCAGGTGGTTCGTGATCCAGGGGTTTACAATGTGGTGAACGGTAAGATCATTTTCACACCCGAGGAGCTCGAGCCGCTTAGATATGCCGTTTCCGTCAGCCGAAACTTCCGGAAATTCATCGATAAAGCAGACGGGCTGCCCACCGATCGCAGCGGCGCAAAATACACCTACGACGGGGTTGCCCTGTGTGGAAAATAGCGACGGGTTTATGGTGTGCGGGCGAAATCAACCCCCGCGCAACTTAACGAAACGATCTTTTCGCTCGCGTTCTTGTTGAATTTGATCACCTCTCCATTCCCTTCAGGATCATCTCCACGCATACCACAATCGGGCTCGATGTAGGGCGTCGAGGCGTAATTCTTGTAAGCTTATTCAATCGATGAACGACGCTTCGACAAGAATAGTTCGGACATATATTTCGCTGACGCTGCTTTCGACGTTCGCGTCGTCGTTCATCTGGGGCATCAACACGCTGTTTCTGCTCGACGCAGGGCTGACGATCACCGAAGCATTTGCCGCCAATGCGTTCTTCACCGTCGGCCAGGTCTTGTTCGAGATCCCGACCGGAGTAGTCGCCGATACTCGCGGCCGTCGGATGTCGTTCCTGCTCGGAACCGGAACGATCTTCCTAACCACGGTTCTCTATCTGTGGCTGTGGCAGATCAAAGGCCCGTTCTGGGCGTGG
This sequence comes from Pyrinomonadaceae bacterium, assembly GCA_036758705.1. Taxonomy (GTDB): domain Bacteria; phylum Acidobacteriota; class Blastocatellia; order Pyrinomonadales; family Pyrinomonadaceae; genus OLB17. The sequence goes on from DAIOWA010000479.1 coordinate 2,582, forward strand.
GCCCTCGTTTCCGCATTGCTTGGGCTGGGATTCACGTTCTTTTCCGGAGCCACGGAAGCGTGGCTGGTCGATGGATTAAGGGCCGCGGGATACGATGGTGAACTCGATATGGTCTTTGCGAAAGGCTCGGTCGCGGGCGGGATCGCAATGCTGACGGGTACGGTCGCGGGCGGCGTGATCGCGCAATTCACAAATCTCGGAGTACCGTATCTGATGCGGATCGCTGCGCTGGCCGTGACGTTCGTGATCGCGTTTTTCATGATGCACGATGAAGGTTTCAAGCCGAAGAAGGGTGTGTCGCTGCGCGCCGAGATCGGCGAAGTCGTGTCCGGCTCGATCGAGTTCGGCTATCGCTCGGCACCGATCCGTTGGATGATGATCGCTGGACTCTTCAGCGGAGGCGTCGGCATATTTGGTTTCTACGCGATGCAGCCGTATCTGCTCGAACTCTATGGCGATCCGAACAGCTATGCTGTCGCTGGCGGTTCAGCCGCGATCGTAGCGGGTGCGCAGATCGTCGGCGGGTTGCTGGTACCGCACGCCAGCCGTCTTTTTCATCGTCGAACCTCGCTGCTTATTGCTGGTGTGCTGATCAG
>DAIOWA010000480.1:0-3170 GCA_036758705.1 Pyrinomonadaceae bacterium
TCTGTCTCCGGATTCCAGACTTCGTAGTCAACGCCGTTCGTGATCCCGATCAGCCGATTCGCACGCTGACGCGTCAGCCAATCCAACCCATGGCCAAATTCAGGCGTCTGGATCTCGTATCCGTACCGTCGTGAAACCGTTGAAAGTACGTCCGAAGTTTCAAGACCGGCCTTCATGGCAGAGGCGTAGCCTTCGAATGCGAATGAGTTTCGGGCAAACTCGGATCCGAATCCTAACTTCCATAGTTCGCTCGAACTAAATCCACCCTGATAGGCCATATTGTGGATCGAGAATACCGTCCGCGTGCTTCGCCAGTAATCATCCCACCGGCGCCGTTCCGCGATCTCGACCGCCGCGAATCCGCAATGCCAGTCGTTCAAATGAACAATATCGGGAGCCTGACCTATCCTCTGCAGCAGTACCAACGCAGCGTGATTGAAGAAGGCGAACCGCTCGTGATCTTCGTTGTAGCCGTAAATGGAATCCCGATGAAACAGCGATGGAGCATCGATCAAAAACGTCGGCGAGCCATTCGCCTCGCTATAGAATGCCTTCGCCGGATAGATCCCGCCCCGCCAGTCCACGTTCAGATCGTGAACCGCCGTATCCCACAAATACTCGCCTTTTGTCTGCCAATAACAAGGCGTGATCAAAACCGAATCGACCCCAACCGCGTTCAACGCCTTCGGCAATGCCCCAGCCACATCCCCAAGACCACCAGTCTTAGAGTAAGGCACAGCTTCGGCTGAGATCACGGCAACTCGCATAAGGTTCAGAACAGAAATAGAGTGTACAAGGCAATCCCGAAACCATCAAAAAGGCCGGAGAGCCAAAGCTCCCCGGCCAGTCTAAGGTCAACTCCTAGACAGGTTAGAAGTTGAGCCTGAACATAAGGTCGATCTGACGACCGCCTAGGTCATTGGTCGTTGCGACATCCTGATATGCCGATCCATTGCCCAACTGACCAAAGGTTGATCCGCCGACACTCGCCGTCACCACGTCCGCACCGAATCCGCCTACGCGGAAGTTCGGAGCATTGAGTACGTCGAGAGCAGTAACACGGAATTCAACACTCCGGCGTTCGCCCCACTTGAACCGTTTCGCGACCGTCGCATCGAACTTAAAGTAGCTCGGCCCGTAAACGATCAAGTTGTTGAATCCGCAGTCACCTGCGGTACGTTGGATACAGTTACCATATCCTGCCGGAGCTAGGAATCGTCCCTGCGGGCCACCGGTACCATAGGTTGTTCCGTATCCGCCGTTCCCAGAATTGGTTACGTCGATGTTGAAGGCCTTCTGCGTGTTAACGATGATGTCGTCGGGAAGATAGGTAACTACGTTCGCTCCCTTATACACACCAATCGCCTTTTGAAGTTCCTTCGTGGTCATACCGACCAACTGCACGTTTCCAAATGCAAACGGTGAACCACTTTGCCATTTGATCGTCGGAAGAATAGTCCATCCTCCGATCAGACCGTTTACTAACCAGTTCGCATTTGAAAGGAATGGCTGCCCCTTACCAAGCGGAACATCCCATGTCGCGTCAAACTTGAACTGATGGCGAATGTCGAATGCCTGGACGTTCTTCGCAAGGTCGAACCCGTTGGCTCGTAGCGAATTGCTGGCACCGACTACGCTGCTAGACGCATATGCATTTGACTGCGCCTTCGAGAAAACGTAGTTGGCACTAATACGAAGTCCCTGAGCCATTCGCCTTCGTACCTCGATCACTCCGGAGTCGTACCAGGTCTTGCTGCTGTTGTCGGTTATCCAACTACCGCCGCCGATGGTGGTCGGATTGACGTAGAAGAAGTTGATGGGTAAACCGTTGTTGGTAGCATTCGTGCGGCGTGTCGCATTATTCTCAAAGCTGCTTCCGTTAAACGCGAAAACATTGGGAGCGTTCCTTGAGAGAGCAGCAACCAGCGTGGAGTTGGCGAAATTTGTCGCTGTGTAACGGGCCGTATTGGCCGGATCGTATGTAGCGGCAGAATTGAAATACGCCATCATCAGTGGAAGTTGATTTGTGCCGGTCGCACCACCGAAATAAGCGAAGGTCGCTCCCCGGCCTGCAGCCATATTAAGGTAGAGATTCTCTTGGGCGAGAAGAAACTCATCGGCAAATCCATTCTCGATCGTGTTGAACTCATTCACGTTGTACTGCCGCTGGAGGTCAACACCGCGATTGCCCACGTAGCGGAACTCAACGACGGTGTTCCGATCGATCTCTCGCTGATAGCCAAAGCTGAACGAGTGAACATTTCCAGTCTTCAGATTCGGGATGAACGTATTTGTCGAATTAGCATTGACCAACGCGATCGGGAAACTTGGTGTCGAACCAACGATCGGAGTGTTAGGGTTATTGTTGAACGTTGCCGGTGTCAGGTTCGGGTTGTTGGGATCGCGAAGATTCGTACCAACACTGAGATTTCCGTTGGCAATACTTCGCGAAAGCGACAACGAGCCGCCGGGATTCGCTCCATAAATGCTTTCGAGAAGGTCAAACCCTTCGCGGACAAACGCTTGCGAATAACCTCCGCGGAAGACCGCTTTTCCATTCGACCCGACCAGTTTTCCAAACCAACTGTCGCCAAAATTCGGGCTCCAGACGACTCCTACTGACGGAGCGAAGTTGTTTATATCGTCATCATAGGCCTTCTCACCTTTCTTAAGAGGAACAACGCGCGGTGCGGATCCCGTTAAGGTTCCAGGCTTGAAGATGTTACCGGCCCCTGAGAGACCCCATACCTGGTCATGATTCTCAAGTTTTGTATACAGTCCCTCGCTTAGAGCGACAAACGCTGACTGCGGCTGCCAACGAACACCAAAATTGAGCGTAAGGTTTGGCTTGACCTTCCAGCTATCCTGCACATACAGACCATAAGTGTTCTGTTTGGCCAAACGGCTCTGGAGCGAATTCTCCTTATACGTACCATCTTCTGCAAGGTACGCTGTAGATGTGTAGCCGGTTACCCGGCCGATCAGCATCGCGTAAAGTGATCGGGCGGCGGCACGCTGAGTCGACGGAAGTGAGTTGAATATATTGAAAGCTGCATCGGTCGAATCCATCCCAAACTCTATCGTCGGAACGATACGGCCAATGGCCGAACCCTCGCGACGGATCAGCTTCCATTGACCGCCAAACCCGATCGTGTGATTTCCTTTAAGCA
>DAIOWA010000481.1:0-3158 GCA_036758705.1 Pyrinomonadaceae bacterium
TAAAGACGTTTCGTCTCGCAGCACCTACAAAGAATATGTCTGTTGATGTCTATGCCGAAACCATAATTGCACGTCCGCGAGCAGACGTGGCCAACTTTGTCTTTGATCCGAAATCCGAAAAGCTCTGGATAGAAGGCGTCCAAAAGGCATTTCCTCAGAGCACCGGCAGCTTCACACATGGAGCGAGGACCGAGCGTTGGGGAGTCCTTGCCGGACTACAGTATGTTTGCGATGTCGTTGTGACCCGTGATGAGCCCGGAAAAATGTTGGAATTCAGCGGCTCCGAACCGTTCGAGATGAAGATAAAGTACACGCTGGAGGATCACGCCGAAGGGACTTCCATCAACATCCGCATCCAAAGCATCGGCAGCACTAACCAGATCGCCATGCCACCGGCAATTCTCTCGAACAAGGTCAAAGAAGACCTCGAATCGTCTCTCAAGAAACTAAAGAGCCGTTTGGAAACTTAGTATCATCAGCATCGGCGAACTGCAGTTCATAAAGCCTGCGATACTTTCCGTTCGCGGCAAGCAGCTCGGCATGGGTGCCGGTCTCATAGATCTTGCCCCGATCCATAACGACGATCTTGTCTGCCTTTCGAATTGTCGAAAGGCGATGGGCGATCACGATCGATGTTCGATTCTTCATCAAATTCTCGAGAGCCTGCTGAACCAGCATCTCCGACTCCGTATCGAGTGCCGACGTCGCTTCATCCAAGATCAAAAGCGGAGCGTTAACCAGCACTGCGCGAGCGATCGCTATACGCTGGCGTTGGCCTCCTGAAAGCAGGGTGCCGCGTTCGCCTACCAATGTGTCGTATCCATTCGGCAGCTCATCGATAAAGTCCTCGGCGAATGCGATCCTTGCGGCCTCGCGGATCTCTTCGTCCGTGGCCTCGGGATTTCCGTAGGAAATGTTGTATTTGATGGTATCGTTGAAGAGAACGGTCTCCTGCGTGACGAGCGCTATCTGCCGATGGACACTGCCGATCTTTGCGTCACGCAGGTCGGTCCCATCCCACAGGATCGCACCTTCGGTCGGATCATAAAGCCGCTGAACAAGCTTGATCAGGCTCGATTTTCCGCTGCCGCTTTCACCCACAAGAGCCACGACTGACCCCTTTTCAACGTCGAGCGAAACGCCATCAAGGATCTTGCGATCGTCGTTCTGATACGCGAACACGACATCCTTCAACTCGACCAGATCCTTCAATGGTCCAAGCTCGACCACGTTCGCACTCTCCGGCAATACCTCATTCTCGTCGAGAACATCCCAAACATCCTTCGCCGCGGCGAACGCCTTGCTGATCTCGTTATGCTGCCGCGAGATCTTTCGCATCGGATCGTAGCTGCGGAAAAGGAAGTACATAAAACCGAAGAACTCCGCGGCCAGCAGCCTGCCCGCACTTATCTCGCGAAGCCCGAAATACAATAGGACAAGCAGCGCAACGTAACCGATTATCTCGATCGTCGGGGGTGAGATAGCGGCGACGCGGCCTGAACGGAGATTAGCTTTCGCGATGATCCGGGCGACTCTCTCGAATCGCTGCTTCTCGCGGCCCTCCGCCCGATAAGCCTTAACGATCGTCTGATTTGAGAGAGTTTCCTGGACCGTGTCGGTTAACAGCTTGTTGCCCTCGTACGATTCCTGAGCAAATCGACGCAGCCGTTTGCTGAATTTGGTCGTAAGAAATGCGAGGATCGGCCCGATGACCAAAGCTCCGACCATCAGCCGCCAATTCATATAGGTTGCGGCCCCGAGCAGGAAGATCAGGATCAGCGTTTCCCGCAGAACGTCGCGCAGATTTCCGCTCACCGCCTGCTCGATCGCCGAACAGCTCACGACTATGCGCGATACGAGATAATTTGTCCGGTGCCTTTCAAAAAACGACGCGGGCTGGCTGAGAAGATGGTCGTATAACTGTTTACGGAGGTCGAGCACCGCCGCCTGGCCGATCTTCGCCATCAGATACGACGAAAAAAATTCGGCGATGCCTTTGCCGATGCTGAACGTGATCAGCAGGGAAGCGATCACGAGCCATGCTCGATACCAATCGTCTTTCGGGATGAGACTGTTTAGATCGAACGGAGCCTTTGCCTCGGAACCCGCAACTGGCATGAATTGTTCGAAGAGCGGGATCAGCAATGCTCCCGTCGCCGTCTCGAACGCAGCCACGAGAACCATCGCGATGCAGGCAAGCGCGAACGTCAGCCAATGCGGCCTGACGTACTTGAGTAATCGTTTGAAATCCTGCATTTACGCGAAACCTTAAATATAGTGTACGCGTCACGGATATGTCCAAAACGCCTAATGTTTGCAACCTCGCAACGCAATGTGGCATCTTTTTCTCTAGCGCCAGCCTCTCGGAGAAAATATGCACATACTACCTATTTCAAAGATTGCCTCGACGTTCGCCTTCTTACTCGTATTCAGTTTTGCCGCTCTTGCACAGGTCGATGTCCCACGTCGGACGACTTCAATTACCTATCCGCTCGATGAGCAGGTGATGGTAAATTTCCGCGGCACGACCCGATATCCACGGATGAAGGGCGAGGCAAAAGTTAAACGCACGAGCCGCAACGGCACGGAGATCGAACTATCGGTCTCGAAGATGCCGAGGCCGTTCGAACTTGGTCGCGGCTTTGCTACTTACGTGCTGTGGGCTGTTTCTCCGGATGGACAGGTCGCGAACCTTGGCGAGATAAAACGCCGAGGGTTTTGGGAATTCGATTCGCGGATCAGCGTAACGACCCCGCTGCAGAACTTCGCACTCATCATTACCGCCGAGCCGCATTTCCTGGTGGCGAGGCCGAGTCAGGAGATCATGCTCGAGAATCTCAATCCCTACACGCTCAGCGGCCGACGGATCGAGACAACGCCGTCGGTACAGTACTTTGGAAATTCGAGCGACTTCTTTCGCGACACTCGCACACCTGAGATAGCCGAGATCGATTATTCCAAGACGCCATCGACCATCCTTCAGGCGAAGCAGGCGGTTGCTCTTGCGAGGTATGCGGGAGCCGAGCGTGATGCTACCGAGGATCTTCGTGAGGCCGAGTCGCTCCTGACCAACGCTGAGGAATCCTGGAAGGCTGGCCGCAAGGAAGAGGAAGTTGACATAACGGCTCGTAAGGCCATAAGCACGGCGGTGAAGGCTG
>DAIOWA010000482.1:0-3145 GCA_036758705.1 Pyrinomonadaceae bacterium
ACAGTCTCTCTCGCCCGAGCAGCGCGAACTCCTGATCGCGTCGCACAAGCTCGTCGCGAACAAAAGCTTCGGCTGGTCAAGGCTCTTTGCGGATCTCGAATCGGTCCTGCCGGGCAGCGTCAGCGCATCGCGGATCGCGGTCGAGAACGTCTATCGTGACGGCGATCGCGTAAAAGCCGAACTCGAATTCGGCGTGGTCAGCCGAGATTATCAGGCCGTAATGGGAATGATCGGCACGATGAATAACTCCGGACTCTTCCAGGCAGAGCTTCGCGGACAAGATCGCCAGCAAAGCGAACGGCAGACATTTACTGAATACACGCTACACTTGGTCTACACGCCGGCCTACGGTTATTCGACATCGGCACAGCAAGAGGTTGCACAAAATCCGGCGGGAGGGACAGCACAATGAGCGAGCTGAATAAAGACCCGAACGCGGAGGAGCAGCAGCCGGAGATCGTCGTAAACCAGCATGACGGTGTCGTAGCCGTTGAAGAAGCTGACCGAACAGTTCTGTTGACTCCGAACGACACGATAATCGTCGAAAAGCGGCCGGAATACGACATCGCCCCCGCGAACCGGCCGAAGAAGGTATATAGCGGAATGTGGGGCCCCGCTGAGATAGGCGTAGTTGCCGTTGCGTCATTGGCCGTGATCGCGGCACTCGCTGCGTATTTCTTCTTCACTCTGCCGGCCAAACGCGAACTAGAACGCAACCGAGCGACTCGCGACCGACTCGCAGCAGATCTCGCCTCAGCAAAAGCAAAATACGGTGATATCACGAATACCCAGGATCATGTCGCCAAGCTCGTCTCCAGCGTCAGCGATTTCGAATCCACGTTTCTTCCCGTCGCGTCGAATGGCCGCACCACACTTTACCAAAAGCTCAACGGCCTGATCGCGGGATACGGATTGATCAACACCAGCGGGCCTGACTACGCACCGCTCGACCTTGCGACGATCGGTGAAAAGCCGCAATCGGATGAGGAACGCGGACGATCGCGATTCAGAAGTTTGTTCCCCGGCACCTACGTCACGATGACGCTCGAAGGCCCGTACGCAAATCTTCGCCGCTTCATCCGCGAGATCGAAACTGGCAACGACTTCGTCATCATCAGCGCGATCGAACTCGAACCGTCTGACAGCTCACAGCCCAACCCGGCTTCGACCGATCAAGCTTCTGCAGACAACCTCAACGCTGGAGATTTTCCAGGCAGCCGCGGAATGCAGAATCAGGTTCGACGGCCAACCGGCCGTACGCTCGGACAGGTCGTGAGCCTGCGAATGGAAATGGCCGCGTATTTCAGACGTCAGGTCGTGGAGGCGCAACCGGCAAGCGTTCCGGCGCAATAGCAAATGGCAGTACTCGAAGGAAAATCTCCGTCCGAACGGAATAAGCTGATCGCCGCCATCGTGCTCGGCATACTCGCCCTTGTTGCGCTCTGGCTCGCATTCGGTCCGCGTCTCGGCGGTACGGCAACCAACGTTTCCGTAACAGTCTCACCGACTCCGCGTGCGGGAGCCTCACCAAACCGCGAACTCGGCCCGGTAACAATGCCGTCGAAAGCCGATCAGGATCTCGGATATATGATTCCGGTTGTCTATGATCCCGGGGCTTTCGGTGGAGCACCCGATCCCGGCCGCAATATCTTCGCCTTTTATGAACCGCCGCGGCCGTGTCCGGAATGTCCGCCGCCGCCGACGCCTCCGCCGACACCATTGCCGATCCCGACTCCGACGCCTGCGTTCCCGTTCGAGTTGACTGCTATCACGCCCGGAAATATCTACGCGGGATCGAAAGCGTTCAGGATGGAGGTTGTTGGTGACCGGTTTACGCCGGATGCAAAGGTATATTTCAACAATGTCGAACTGCAAACCACGTTCGTCAATGGCCAGCGGCTCGCGGCAAACGTACCGGCAAATCTGATCGCGAATCAGAGCGCGGCAAACATAATGGTCCGAACACCGGACGGCAAAGGATATTCGCTCGGCCGCGGATTCTCCGTCCAGCCGCCGCCGCAGCCTCAGTTCAAATACGTCGGGATGATCGCACGCCGCTTGGGTAACAACGACACGGCCTATCTCGATGAAGGCAAACCGACGCCGAGCGGTTACCGGCTCAACGACGTGGTCGCCGGACGCTTCCGGCTCGTCAATATTTCTTCGGAAAGGGTCGTCGTCGAAGACACTAATCTCGGCTTCCGGCATCAGGTCGAACTCTATCGGCCGCCTCCGGGAACCGCGAGCACGACAACCGGCCCCGGCGGATTCCCGCGTCCCGGAGGATTTCCGAATAATCCGCGCGTGACCCCGGGCGGAATTCCCGGAATTCCCGGCAATATCCCGATTTATAGACCCCCCAATCGAAACACCAACACCAGGCCCGTTGATGATGAGGACGACGACGAAGACACGGATAACCGATAACACGCAGCGAGGTGCGACGATGATGGCCGTCATGGGAATGATGACCATCTTCGCCATCGGCCTGCTCGCCGTCGCGCCTAGCATTCAGCACGAAGTGCAGCGTGAAAAGGAACTCGAAGCGATCACCCGTGGCGAAGAGGTTGCAAACGCGATCCGCCAATACGTCCAGTTCTACAACGGCCAACGTCTTCCGGAATCGATGGACGACCTGCTCGAAGGACTGCCGCAGGGCACAAAGAACCGTCAGATCCTCCGAGCCTCGGCTGCGGTCGACCCATTAAGCGAAGACGGCAAGTGGAGACTGATCAAACCCGACCCGGAGACGATCGCCCGCTTCGCCCAGCGAGTTCAGGAACACAACAACGGCGTGCTGCCGTCAAACCCTTCAAGTGTTTTTGATCGATACACCGTCGTGATCGTAAATTCTGTCGACACAGGATCTCTCGATGATGTGGATGAGGATTTTGACGTGGTGACTGACAATCAGCCGTTCATCGGCGTCGCGAGTCAAAGCCGGGCCACGTCGATCATCAACTACTACGGCATTGAGCGGCATTCGAGCTGGATCTTCACTCCGCTTTTCAGGGGTACGGGAGCTTTCGGAGGCCCGTCAAATGTTCCTATAAATCGTCCCGTGACCCGCTAACCGGCACAGGTAGTGATTCATTTTCCGGGGCCTTTGCATTTACTTTTTCTCCGGCCGCGTTCAGCGCTTTCA
>DAIOWA010000483.1:0-3135 GCA_036758705.1 Pyrinomonadaceae bacterium
CGCCCTTGCTTACGCGCGGGCTTGTGCATTTTCTAGCTGTGGGCGACGACGCGGCGGAATTCTACTTCCTCGCCGTCGGCTGAAGCTCTGACGAGGAGGGCGGCGCGGCCTTCGGAGAAGGTTGGGAACTGGAGATTTACCTTGGCGATACCGTTGGCATCGGTGCGGGCGTGGAAGATCATTGGACGGAAACTGGAGCCGAGGATCTTTATCATTACTTGAGCATCGGAGATCACCTTCCTCTGCGTACCGCGGCAGACCATAAAGGTCACGGACTTGTGTTCGCCGCCGCGAAAGCGTGAATCGCCAAGCAGTTCAATCGAGAGTTTGTTATTAGCGGGCCGTTCCTTGCCGACCATCTCGCTGACGATCTCAACGGCTTCGTCCGGTAGAAGGATCTCTTCTTCGATCACGGCGTAGGCGTCAATGTCCAGGTCGATGGGTTTTGCGACAGGTGCAGGATCTCCGTCGGGGATCGGCATCGGGATGGGTGGCACGTCGAGCTCGAACGATCGAGCAGTAACACCGGCAACCGCAACCTCAGCAACAGCCGGCTCAACAGGAGCCTTTGCAGCCGTCGACGCCTGGCTCATGCGGATCAGATCCTCAAGCCGTCCGCCCTTCACGGCGGCGCAGATCACGCGGTGCTGCTTGTTCAATCGCTCTGCAAGCACGACCTCATCGACTTCTCCGTCAATGACCAGATCGTCGTACGGTGTGCGTTTGCTGGCGAGGATCGTCCCGCGGTTGTAGATCAGGGACATTATCATCGGCCGCGCGAGACCTTTATCTTCGGTCTGCACGTGATAGGTCGTACCCTCGAACTCTACGTCGGTATTAAATCCGGTTATCACGGTGTGTCGGTGTTGATCGTGCGAAACTTTGCGGGGTCGGGATGATCCGTTTCGCAGTTCAAAATTAACACAGCAGAAAGATGATGGTCAATGTTTTTCAGTATTAGGAGGCAGTGATTTTGGGCATTTTGACCGAAGGACGAGTGATGAGCTGGCGCGAAGCCTCGAAGGACTGACTGCCTTGACACTCAATAAGCCTTAACTTACGATAAACTTTGTTCCGACAAACAGTTCAGAGCGCTTCGATCTGTGCCTTTTCGCCGCTTTGAGCGCTTAAATTTGGCCGCAGGAGCTATCGCCTAAATGCCTTCGTTCAACATAATGGATTACGCCCCGATCGCGATCATGTTCCTGGTCGCAATGGGGTTTGCCGTTAGCCAACTGCTGGTAACGCAGCTTATCGGGCCGCGCAAGCGCACTGCGACGAAGTTGATGCCGTACGAATGCGGCAAAGATCCGGTCGGCGGTGCCCGCGATCGATTCTCGGTGAAGTTTTATACGGTTGCCGTTATCTTCCTGCTGTTCGATATCGAAGTCCTGTTCATGATCCCGTTCGCGGTCGCTTTCAAAAGCCTTTTGAATCTTCAGGTTTCGACCGGTGTTTATTACGGAACGATCGCGTTGATCGAGATCCTGGTGTTCATTTCGACACTCGTGATCGGATACATCTACGTTTGGCGAAAGGGCACGTTCGATTGGGGGCTGGTTGCACGGTCGGAGGCACGAGCAGAGGCAAAAACGCAGGCGGTCAAGACGCGTCGCGAACGAAAGCGGCCGCTCCCGGTCAAGGCATCGGCTCCGGCGGAAGCCTAAGGTTCAGGTTGGTATGGGTTTAGAAAATCAAGTATTTGAATCGCTCCCGGATGTCGTTACGGTAAAGCTCGACGCCGTGATCAACTGGGCGCGTAAAAGCAGCCTCTGGCCTGCGACATTCGGTCTCGCTTGTTGCGCGATCGAGATGATGAATACGGTGTCTGCCCGCAACGACCTTTCGAGGTTTGGTGCGGAGACGTTCCGTGCTTCGCCGCGGCAGGCCGACGTGATGATCGTCTCTGGCCGCGTGTCGCGAAAGATGGCTCCGGTACTGCGTCGCATCTACGATCAAATGCCTGAACCCAAATGGGTTATCTCGATGGGAGCGTGTGCTACGTCGGGCGGTGTTTTCGACAATTACGCGATCGTTCAGGGCGTGGATAAGGTTGTTCCGGTCGATGTTTATGTGCCAGGCTGCCCACCGCGTCCGGAAATGCTCGTACACGCGATCACGATGCTGCAGGAAAAGATAATGAACGAGTCGGTCAAGGATCGGCCGGATACGTTCGAAACCGAATCGCGAGAGTCGATCGTTCCCGGCACCCTTCCAGTCACCGAAGGAACGGCTCTCGAACGCGAGACTGAGATCGAAGTAGCCCAGAGCGAGATTTCGCGACCATACACGGTTCCGTCGCGGCACGAGCGTAGGAGATCGAGCTAACTTATGAAGAGATCGATATTTCTGTTCGTTTTGTTCGGATCTGTCGGTTTGTTCACGGGAGTTTCCGTATCTGCAAAACCAGGAAGGTGCTTGCTCGTAATTGACGGAAAGACATATATTTCCGGTCGATGTGATGTTGATATTTACACGGACGGAACCGGGTCTTTTCAGATCACTGAAAACCGTAAGAATGGAGCTTATTTTGCTCAGGTTTTAGTAGATCGTCCGAATGTAGCAACCGGATATTGGAACGCAGAAAGGGGTGCGAATCACGCTCACGATCCATTAGGTGAACTCAAGCGCAAGGGAGCCTGTTGGGAGAACAAAAAAGCACGCGTTTGTGCGTGGAAGTAATTTATGACTGAGAAGCTTCACGGCTTTGTCGAAAAACTGAAAGAGCGGGATGCTTCGTGGGTTGGAGATGTGGTCGACGCGCTCGGCGAGGTGACGGTCTATGTCCCGCGTGAAGGGATCCTCGAAGCGTGCTATTTCCTGCGTGACGAGCATGATTTTGACCTGCTGGCGGATCTTTGCGGAGCCGATCGCGGACCGGAGGAAGATCCACGGTTTGAGGTTAATTACCACCTGTTTTCGACGGTGCACTATCAGCGACTTCGTTTGAAAGTCCTGCTATCGGAAGATGACGCAAAAGTTGATTCCGTGACTGATGTTTGGCGGACGGCGGATTGGCATGAGCGCGAGACCTTTGACCTGCTCGGCATTCATTTCGAAGGCCACGAAGACCTTCGACGCATCCTTTTGCCGAGCGACTTCGACGGACACGCATTGAGAAAAGATTACCCGCTG
>DAIOWA010000484.1:0-3108 GCA_036758705.1 Pyrinomonadaceae bacterium
TTTTCTGATCTACCGCAAACAAGGCCGCAAAAAGATTCCCTTAATAAGTCCCTTTTAGCTCAGAACCGATCGCAATTTCTCCATCGCACCTTCGAGGATCTGATCTTCGCGGGCGATGCAGATGCGTACGAACGGATCCCACGTGTCGGTGTCTGCGAATGCCGAGCCGGGCGTCATTCCGACTCCCGCGTCGCGCATAAGCATTTCGTTGAAGGCGATCGCGTCGTTGTGCCCTTCGGGGATGCGGGCCCAGATGTAGAACGCGGAGCCAGAGTTGTAGATGTCGAACCCGAGATCCTTCAATCCGCCGCCGAATGACTGCCGTTTCGCGTCGAACTTGTCGCGAAGTTTCGTATAGTAATCGCCGTCGGCCATCAGCACTTTTGCGAGTGCGGCTTGAAGCGGCGTCGCGGGGCAGACGTAGATCACGTTTGCGGCATTATTGATCGGTGCGATCAGTTCGCCGGCTCCGTATGCATAGCCGAGCCGCCATCCTGAGATGTTCCACGATTTCGAGAACGAGTTGACCGTGATCGTCCGCGCCTTCATATCCGGCAGCGACGCGATCGGCGTGTGCGGATTCTCGCCGGTGACGTAGTGTTCGTAAACCTCGTCGGAGATAACGAGCAGATCGAGTTCCTTCGCCACATCGGCGATCGCTTCGAGCTCGGTTTGTGACAATACCTTTCCACTCGGATTCGCCGGGGAACAAACAATGATCGCCCTCAGTGGATAGTCACTGCGGCCCTTAAGTTCCTTCGCCCTTGCGAGCAAGGCGTCTTTTTCAAAATGAAGATTCTCGTCTAGCTCGAACGTTTCCGTTTTGCCGCCGAACTCTTCGAGAATGCGTCGGTGATAGGGATAGTAAGGCTCGAAAACAAGTGCCGACTTCCCTCTCAGATATGCCTGAGCAATGCCGATCAGCGCTCCGGTTCCGCCGTTCGTGACCATTACCTCGAACGGCCGAGCATCAACGTCGATATCGATATTGTTGTATCGCTTGATCTTCTCTGCGACCGCTTTTCGCAAGGTCTCGTCGCCCTCGCTCCCGCCGTAATGGTTGCGGCTCGCGGCGATAATATCAGCCGCTTCCTTTGCCAACTGCGGGTCGATCGGCAGCTCCGACTGTCCCTGAACCAGGTTGCCGCTCGGCGGCACAAGACGCGTGATCGCACGAATATCCGGCTTCACCTTCTTCACTTTTGCTTCGGTCATAAGCGATTAGATTATCAATTTCTCATTCGATTGGCACACGAGGCTTGCTAACGTACTGGTTCCCTTTCACCCAAAATCTCCACGGAAGATCGGCGTCCTCGCCGGCGTAATCGATGCCGATGCGTTTGCCGATGGCGATCTCGTCATTAGTGAATTCGCAGTGATTTTCGATCCATATTCTTTCGCCTTCGACCAGGTCTTCGCCGTTGAACGAGCGATCGATCCCAAGTGCGATACACAGTTTGCCGGGGCCGGACGTGAGGTTTTTATCTCTTGATCTTGCTGACCCGGTCGCTATCGCTTCCGGTTCTGACAGGCCGCGGCGGGATCGCATAACCTGGATGCCTTCAATAGGCTCGACGGCTCGGATCAGAAGGACGTGGGGGTGATCGATCGGGCCGAGTACAAAGTTGAGTTGGAAGTACATTCCGTAGATAAAGAAAACATACGCGTGTCCGCCGGGGCCGTAGGTAACCTCGTTTCGCGGCGTTCGACGACCGCCGTAGCTGTGAGCGGCTCGATCGGTGATGCCGCAATACGCCTCGACCTCGACGATCATCGCTGAGATCCGCTCGCCGTTTTCATTGGGAACGACCAATAGCTTGCCAAGTATTTGCCTCGCTGCGGAGATCGTATCCTCGGTCTCAAAGAATTGGCTCGCAATTCGCTGTTTCGGAACGGTTATTGCCATCTCTCTTACGTAAACCCGAAAACGTCCGCAAACGATACAGGATCGTCTCCCGGACGAACTTACAACAGATAGCATAGGAGAAAAAGGAAATGAACGTAAAAGAAGTAATGACCGCGAATCCCGCTTGCTGCACGTCGGAAATGAGCCTGCAAGAGGTTGCGAAAATGATGGTCGACAATGATTGCGGATGCATTCCGGTCGTCGATGATAAAAATTCGAAGAAGCCGGTCGGGATGATCACTGATCGCGACATCACCATCAGAACGGTCGCTGAAGGCAAGAATCCGCTCGATCTGACCGTCTCGGATGCGATGAGCGCGAATCCGATCACGGTAACGCCGCTGACATCGTTGGAGGACTGCTGCAATCTAATGGAAGCCAATCAAGTCCGCCGCGTCGCCGTGATCGACGAAAGTGGTGCATGCTGCGGCATCATCGCTCAGGCCGATATCGCGCTCAATGCAAAGGATGCGAAGACCGCCGAGGTCGTGCAGGAAGTGTCGAAGTCGGCGTCCGCCTAAGTACTTGTATTTGCGGGCGATTTGTTACAATTCCTTGGAATGTTCAGATCGCTCGCAGTTATCGTCTTCATACTTTCGACACTCGCCGCTGCACAAACGGCGGACGGTGTTCTGGCAACCGCAACCGGCAAATCATTCAAGGCCGCTGATCTTTCACCCGAGGTACAGGCTCAGTACGCAAATCAGAAGAAAGCCGTCGACGACACGCGGACTCAGCTTCTCGGCCAGATGATCGCTGAGGATTTGCTTGATATCGAAGCAAAGGCGGCCGGAATGACGGGGGAAAAGCTGATCGCCGCAGAGCGGGCAAAGATAGCCGATCCGACCACCGCCCAGATCCAGGCAGTTTACGATGCGAATAAGGCCACTATTGGCAATAGGACGCTCGCCGATGTAAAAAACGAGATCGTTACGTTCCTTCGCCGTGATCTCGAGCAAAAGGCTGTCGGAACTTTTATTGCCTCGCTGCAGACGAAGTATAAGTACGCGGTCGGCAAAAACATCAACGCTCCTGACCTAAAACCGCTCGATGTGGTTGCGACACTGAACGGAACACAGATTACGGCGCAGCAGTTCGAGACAAGGAATCGGCTCAAGCTGAATGAATCGCTTCACGAAACTTACGAATTTATCCGCGGCGACCTGGAGATCGCCGCCCAGCCGTTCCTGGGGCTCAGCGGC
>DAIOWA010000485.1:0-3103 GCA_036758705.1 Pyrinomonadaceae bacterium
ATGTGCGCGAGCTTGAGAACGCGATCGAGCGAGCCGTGATCATCGCGTCGGGCCGACAGATCGAGCTGTCGGATCTTCCGGAGGCAATCGCAAAACGCACGCTCGACGAGCTATCACATCTCCGGAGCGAACGAGCTCAGGCCTCGGCCGAAGGGCGGTTCATCGGCCTGAACATCGAATTGCCGTCTTCGATGGACGAGATAGAAAAGCAGGTTATCCGTGCGACGCTTGACTACACAAAGGGCGACAAATCGACGGCGGCGAGGCTGCTAAATATCGGACGGCGGACGCTGTATCGCAAGCTCGACGACTATGACCTCAACGAGTCTTGAGTCAACGAACTATTTGCCAATCTACGGGTTTGTCCTGTATCTTACGGAAAGCTAATGGGCATTTCATCGATCGACATACAACCGCTTGCCGTAGACGTTTCGTGCAACAACGAATCGATCCACGTCGCGCTTGCTGACGGCCGCGAAGTTCGCGTTCCGCTCGAATGGTACCCGCGGCTCCTCGACGCTACGCCAAAAGATCGCAACAATTGGCAGTTGATCGGCGGCGGCCTCGGCATTCATTGGGAAGATCTCGATGAAGACATTACGGTCGAGAGCCTTCTCCGTCTTCGCTAGTACTTACTTCTCCACTATAATCCCAATATATGTCCGGCGTTTCACAAGACTGGATCTTCGTCGCCGTCTTCTTCGGTGCGTTCGCGGCGGTGACGGGCGGTGAGATCTACTGGCTCAAAAGTAAGCTTCAAGTACCGGCCAAGAAAGCTTTGACTACGGTTTTCCTTTCTAATTTTGCAACCATCACGCTTGGCTTTTTCGTCACCTTTGTCATATTCGGAATTCTGCTCGCCGTCGCGTGGGATGAGAATACGGATATGCCTGGAGGTAACACGGGAACGTGGGTCGCGTTCACTGCCGCACTCGGATTTCCTTTCCTTTTGATGGCGGCCATCCGTCGTCTGCTTATTGGCGGACTAAAGATCGAGCAGATTTCCCGGCCGCTTCCGTACGCGATCATTTCAACCATTGTCTTCTTCGCCGCAGTCTGCGGGCTTCCGGCGATCTTCCTCGCACTCCGATGAATGTCGTCGTCGGCACTGCCGGACACATCGATCACGGAAAGACGGCCTTGGTCAAGGCTCTGACGGGTGTTGATGCGGACCGCCTGCCGGAAGAAAAACAACGCGGCATTACTATCGATATTGGATTTGCCGAGCTTGATCTCGGCGACGTTCACGCCTCGTTCGTCGACGTTCCGGGCCACGAGCGGTTCGTCAAGAACATGCTCGCCGGTGCGAGCGGGATCGACATCGTGATGCTGATCGTCGCGGCGGACGAAGGCGTGATGCCTCAGACCCGCGAACATTTCAACATCTGCCGCCTGCTGGGAATTAGTCACGGTATCGTTGCGATAACGAAGGCCGACCTTGTTGATGACGAAACGCTTGATCTCGTTCAGATTGAAATCGTTGAGCTCGTCGAAGGTTCATTTTTAGAGAACGCCGAGGTCGTGGTGACAAGTGCTTCAACGGGACAAGGATCGGATGAAATGCGGTCCGCGATTCATGATATTACAAAGACCATCGTCCGGCCTGCGAAGGAGCGCCATGCGCTGTTGCCGATCGATCGGAGTTTTTCGGTTAAAGGACACGGCGCGGTTGTGACGGGAACGCTTCAGGACGGCGAGATCAGCGGTGGATCGAACGTCGAGATCCTGCCGGACAAGATCCCGGTCAGAGTTCGCGGGGTCCAGTCGCACGGGCGCGTGTCGGAGTTGGCGACCGCCGGAAGGCGCGTTGCGATCAACCTCGGAGGTATCGACCATTCATCGATCGAGCGTGGAATGCTCCTCGCGGACAGCGGGGTTTTCGAGCCTACCCAATCGTTAGACATCGAGTTAGAGCTGCTTGCCAATGCTACGCGGCCGCTGCGTTCGCGGCAGCGTGTGCGCGTACATATCGGTACCGCCGAATTGCTGGGCCGCGTGAGCGTCCTTAACGACCTCGGCGAGATCGCTCCCGGTGAGACGGATCTTGTTCAGCTCCGGCTCGAGTCGGCAACTATTGCGACGCACGGAACGCGGGTCATTATTCGCTCATATTCGCCGCAGGAGACCATCGCGGGCGGGCGAGTGCTGGAACCTTTCGCAACCCGCCATCGACGCAAAGGGTTCGCTGCAGTCCGATCGTTTCTTTCGTCACTCGCAGATACCGGCATCTCAAATCTCGATCTGACCTACGCGCTGATAACTCGGGCCGGAAAGATCGGGATCATGTCGGCCGAGCTTGAATCAAGAACGGGCTGGCTGCGACCGACGCTTGATGCGGAAATAAAAACTCTGTTAGCGGACTCGGCAATAGTCGAATCGGGCAGCCGATATCTTTCAACCGGTGCCTTCGAATCAGTGCGTAGAAAGTTGGTCGCGGCCGTCAAGCGGCATCATGAAACGGATCCGCTTTCAAAAGGCATCTCGAAGCAACTGCTTCGTAAGGCGTTGCCGAATGATACCTTCGCCGCAGTTCTCGAATCTCTGATCACCTCAGGTACGCTGTCGGTAACTGGTGAAACGGTCTCGCTCGCCGAAAGGAAACAGACTCTAACTCCAGCTGAAGCGACAGCGAGATCAGTGTTGTATGACGCGCTTAGTAGGGCCAGCCTTGAGGTTCCAAAGATCGAGGAATTGCTTGCATCAACTGCTCGTTCGTCAAAGCTTCCGGCTCCACAAGTCAGAAAAGTTCTCCAGACCATTATCGACTCCCGAGAGATCGTGAAGGTTACGGAAGACTTCTATTTTGATAGAAAGGCCATCGATTCGCTGATCGCAAACGTCCGCTACAATGCGGGAGCTGATCGAACTATTGATGTCGCAAAGTTTAAAGAGATCTCCGGCGTGTCTCGAAAGTATGCTATACCTCTTCTTGAGTATTTCGACCGCGAGAAGATCACGATAAGAACCGGCGACAAGCGCATTATTCGATGAAGCGATTCCTCACCGCTCGATGGGAAGACCTGATCATGGCCAACTACGAGGTCGATCCGGCGTTGCTTGAGTCTCGTCTTCCGGGGGGAACTTCGCTCGATCTGTACGACGG
>DAIOWA010000486.1:0-3101 GCA_036758705.1 Pyrinomonadaceae bacterium
CAGCTGAAATTTTGAAATTTCTGAAATCGCTTGTTCGCGACGATGAAGTTCCCGCTGTGGTTATTACCGTACCTAATCGATTCCACAATAATCAGGTGGATGCAACACAGGCCGCGGCTGAACTTGCAGGATTTGAGTATTGCGAACTTCTTCAAGAACCTATTGCTGCATCAATCGCTTATGGCATATCTAAGGAGAACATAGATGGCTACTGGCTTGTCTTCGATTACGGCGGCGGCACGTTCGATGTTGCATTGATGAGGGTCACTGAAGGCATCATGCAGGTTGTCGATACAGATGGTGATCCACATCTCGGTGGAAAGGACGTCGACTTTGCCGTTGTAGACAAAATCATCATTCCGGAAATTGAGTCAAATTATAATGTGGCCAAGATACTTGCCAATCCGAACGGCAAAGGGAAGCTCCGCGATTCTCTCAAGTTCATTGCGGAAGAGTCAAAGATAGCGCTATCTCCGCCTGGCAAGTTATCAGCGGCAGTCGTTTCATACAAACCATTAGGCGAGGACGATGATGGTGAGGAGATTGAATTAGATTTCCTGATGAGCCTCGATGCATATGAAAGGGCAATAGCGCCGGAAATTCAAAGGGCTATAGATATTTCTAAGAAGCTTATAACCAGGAACAACCTCAGAGAAGATGAGTTAGAAAAAATTGTTCTTGTTGGTGGATCCACGCTTTCACAAACCGTCAGAAGGATGGTTGCGGAACAATTCAAAACCTCGATTGATACAAGTGTGGATCCAATGACGGCCATAGCTAAAGGCGCTGCATTATATGCGTCTACACGCGAATTGCCCTCTGCTCAGCAGAAACGTGATACGAGTAAGATTCAGTTATTTCTTAAGTATCCAAATAATACCGTAGAATCCACTGAAAATCTCGGACTTCGAGTTGACCGTAATAAAACAACAGGTGCCGTTCCGGAGGTTCTCTTTGTAGAGGTAATTAGAGGTGATAAAGCGTGGTCAAGCAACAAGGTCAAGATCGAGGATGATGCAGAAATAATTGAGATCTTCTTAGAGTCCGGCAGTAATTCATTTGAAATAGTACTTTTTGATGATAAAGGAAATCGGTTAGTTTGCGAGCCGTCATCAATATCAATTCTGCAGGGACTCAAGACGCCTGAAGCAACCCTGCCTTATGATGTGGGGATTGGGGGGTTTCAGGTTGGTATTAAGCGACCAATACTCCTAGAAATGGGCCTTTCAAAAAATAAAACGCTTCCAGCGAAAGGATCCACTACACTAAGAACCCAAAAGGATGTTCGTCCAGGAAATAAGGAGGATGAGATTCGAATCCCGATTCTCGAAGGAGTTGAAAAAACTGCCGAAATTCACAATATGGAGGTCCAGACAATAGTCATAACCGGGGAAGACTTAGGTAGATTTTTACCGAGGGACAGTGAAGTTAAAATTGATCTAGAGGCAGATACTTCAAGACGCTATAAGTTTCGAGCTTTTTTCCCGGATATTGATGAAACCATTGAGAGGACTGTGGAACGAACGACCGAAAAAACAGCGAACTTTCCGGTTGGTCGCTTAGAAGAAGAAATTCGCCGAACGCAAGCTATGGCGGAAAAGGTTCAAGATGAATCCGAGACCGCCAACTTTTTCGAGGTTGATAAGCTAACAACCGAGCTGAGGGCTCTTTCAGAAATGTTAAAAAATGCTGCGGATCCTGACGCTGTGTCGAAAGTCACTGAGCGATTGAGGGCCGCGGCAAAAGAGTTGGACGCTATAGAAAGCAATGACGAATTTCCGAAAGCCAAGGCTGCACTTGAAGATCAACGTGATGATCTCAACGAGATGAACGAGCGTTTTGGAAATAACGATACTACACGAGAAGTAGCAAGGTTGGAAAAAATGGCGAACGATGCGGTTAATTCTCACAATATCGCAGCGGTTCGCGAGTTGACTCAACAGATGGATCTCCTGGCGTTCCGACTTAGAGATGAGGGTGCCGGCCCGGCTATGGAACTGGGGTTTATTCAGCACTTTGATCAAGACTTTGAAACAGTCGCATGGACTAATCCACAACAAGCTAGAAAGCTACTCGATCAAGCAAAGGAGATAATTATCTCTGGTGATATTTCTAAAGAGAAGCTCCGTCCCTTGGTTCAAGAAATAGTGAAACTACTTCCCGAACAGGAAAAAGAGAATTTGTCAGGTTTTGATGATTCATATCTCACGAAATAGTTGATGGAGATGGCAAGTCTTGCTAAAGGAGAAATTATTGACGATACCTATGAGGTGCTTTTCTTCATAGGTGAGGGCGCGTTTGGAGAAACATATAGGGTCAAACACAAATTTCTCGGGACCCAAGTACTGAAGCTGTTCAAAGAGAAATATGTGCAAGAGACGGATATAACAATCGTCACGAAAGAAGCCAGACTGCTTTCCAAGATTACGCACCCTAACATTGTTAGAGTATTCGAAACAAATTCTTTCTCGAAGAACGGCAAGAACCTTTATTACCTAACAATGGGATTCGTGTCCGGCGAAACCCTCGGACAACTGGTGGCCCGTAAAGGGCCGCTTTTGATCCCGCTTGCGATTTCTATCCAAAAGGACATATTGACTGGTCTGCAGTGCGTTCAAGAGCAACCTAGCACGATTGTTCACCGCGACATCAACCCGGACAATATCCTCATATCCTATGAAAAAAATAGCCCGGTCAGTTTGATCGCGGATTTTGGTCTTGCCCAGTCGATGGATCAACTTTCTAACTTGCCGGGAGCTGCAGGACGGTACCCTTATTTTGCACCTGAATGCTTCTTTGGCGCATATTTGCCAAGCAGCGATATTTTTTCGGCAGGTATTGTGTTTTACCAGATGATTACCGGTCGGCATCCGTGGGACTACGATCTGAACTCCGCCGGAGAGGACCACGATAAACTTATAACTGCAATACTTTCTGCCCGAAAATGCAAGGTAACGAAACCTTCGGTTTACAACGCTGCATGCAGTGCAGAATTGGACCGGATCATTTTGAAAGCGCTTTCAAAGAATCTTGGCAAACGATACAAATTAGCGTCGGCGTTTCTCGATGAGTTGAACGAATACGAACGGGCGCCTCGAGTG
>DAIOWA010000487.1:0-3099 GCA_036758705.1 Pyrinomonadaceae bacterium
CGCCGAGTTCCGTGAAGACGAGCAGGTACACAGGTGGCGCAACCTGACCCGTTCGGTGCGTTCGCCCGAAATCCTGTATCTGTTTGTCGGCCGACCATTTCAATTCGGCTGCGATATGCAGGCGTCTCTGTTGGTTCCCGACGCTTTTGCCTGCATGAAGACTGTCACCGGTCGATGCCACTTCGGACATTACCGCGATCCTTTTATCACCATTCTGAAAGGCATTCTTTTCGTGAAGGTTGATGAGTCTTGACGGGACGCCGGCAAGCTGCCGCGGCCGATACTCCAATGTACCGTTGGCCGTCCGAATAAGACGTTTCTTGCGGCCGGTCATCTCCGCAATATTCTCCACACCGAAGTAATTCACAAGCTGGTCCAGCGGATGTTCCGGCACCTCCAGCACGGACAGCTTATCGAGAAGCTCCGCCCTCAATTGCAAAGCAGCACGGCTCTCAACCTGATCGCCGTTCGCATCGACAAGAGGAATATATTCAGTGTTTCCGCTGTAGGGATTTGTTCGCTCTTGAAAACAAGTAGTCGGAAAGCAATTTGCTACTAGCCGAGTTAGCGTTTCTCTCGGGCTGAAATCCAAGCTATCGATCGCCTCGTCCTCATCCGCTGCCCGTTCGATCTGTTTTTTTGTCTGGCTCTCGCCGGTGCCGGTGATGGATACTACAACAGACTCCTTTCGGCCGAGGGCATCTTCGATCTCGCGGATCAACGTCGGGACTTTGAATGCCGTGATAAGGTTGCGAAAGCAGCGTTGATGCTCGGCCCAGAACTGATTCACCGCCTGACTTCGCATCGCTTTGCCTGAATTTGTTAGATCGAGTGCCCGATGAATATTCCGAAAGACTTCCTGCCAACCCTGGGCCATGTTGTCATACATCGTTCGCTGTGCAGGCGTGAGTCTATGAATGACTTCGCGAAACTCTACGGACAGTCCGGAGTCCGGATCGGTTCCCATGCTCAGATTGCCGCATAGGTACCGTCCCATCGCCTTAAGGTCACGGCACACCATCTCGAGTGCTCCGACGCCGCCGGATTCGATCTCTTCGGCGAACTGCTCGAACCCTATCGGGAAATTTGTCCCTTCTCCCCAAAGACCGAGTCGTGACATATAGGCGAGGTGTCTTACTTCACCCGCCGATGTCGCCGATGAATAGACCACTCTCACATCCGGGAACTTCTCAGGGTTCTGAATCTCAAGGACAGCCGCTCCGGTCTGTGTCGATTTACCGCGGTCATCAGCAAAGGCGTACTTGGCCTTGTGTCCTTCATCGAAGATCACTACTCCCTCCGGCCCAAGCCATCTCGTGATCTGATCGATTCTCTTATTGCCTTTTTTGTTGCGGGCAATTAACGAGCGATACGTGCAAAAGACAATTCCGTCTTGAATATCTATCTCCTGGTCGGTCGGAAAGTCGTTTATCAGTTTGATCGGAGGTATTAGACCAAGTCTTTTAAACTCGTCAGAGACAGCTTCGATCAGGTCGGCTTTTACTGAGAACCATATCGCTCGTCGTCGGCCCTGAAACCAGTTATCCAGAACTATTCCGGCGAGTGTTGCAGTCTTACCAGTTCCTGTTCCGTCGCCGATGCTTATACCCGCTCGTGCACCGTCCGCCAGTCGTTGTTCGTGCGCCTGACCGGCATAGATTATGCGCTCTAGCTGCATCGCGGAAAGTTTTCCGGTCTCTGAAAGAAACTTCGGCAGACGTGGCCGGTAACGGATCGGCGGCGGTTCGACATTAGCGAGGCCGGGCGGTTCCACGATCACTCCGGGATGTGTCGAGCCGCCGACAATATATCTCGGTGAATATATCTGGATGTCAGGATCAGTCTCTGGGGGTTCAACCGCAGGTGTTGCTTCACTCGACGCGATTGGGTGCGCAGTAAGTCCTTCCGAACTTCGTTCTTGGATTGAGTACATTGATCTTGTCTTCGGATCAGAAGCGGATGTTTAATGCCAATGTTTGTTGGAATGCATCCTCAACCGATCGAGCGACTATGTGAGACACGCTTTCGATCTCAGAGGGTGAAACAGAATTGGGTTCGACCGGTTTTGTTCCGATAATGAGCGTTGTCCTGACGCTCGTGCCGTTGCTGTAGAACTCCCGCCCCGGCAGTTCTATCGATGCCCTTACTTGGATCTCAGGATTGAGGTAATCCCAGAAACGGCTTCCATTGCGTGATGTCGGCGAACCATTCTCGCCAAGTATAACGGCGAACCGTCCACCCTTCTTTAGCCTTCGCAATGCTGATTCCACATGACGAAAGCCGTATTCCGCGCTGTTTTGTTTGACGCGGCCACCGGTAGACGAAAATGGCGGATTTGCGAGAACGATGTTCGGCAGAAGTTCCTCAGGCAGCAGATCGTCAATGAATTCTGCATCGACTGCATGCGGCTCAAATCCCAGCGCCTGAGCGAAAGTCCGCCGCCTCGGATCGATCTCGTTGGCTATGACATTTGCTCCAGCGGCAACAGCCCATACGGCAAGGCTGCCGGTTCCGCACGAGGGTTCGAGAACGATCTCATCATGCTGAATGTTCAGAAGATAGGCTGCAAGGTAAGCGATAATCGCAGGCGTCGAAAACTGTTGAAAGGCGATCTGCGTTTCACTTCGCCACGTCTGCGTCGGAAGCCGCTTTTGCAGAGGTCTCAGTATCGTCGATACCACTTCGACCGGATCAGTTGATGCGAGCAGATTGCGGTCGTACCTTTCCCGAATGAGTGAGTTCAACGCAACTTCGGCTATCTCGTGGAAGATATGTGCATCGACCTTAGAACCAAAGACTTCATATCCCTTGCAGATCTCAATAAGTACCTTGTTGGAGATGGTCCTCTCACCGTCAACAATAGCGGCAACTTGTTCGATGATATTTTTAAGTGATTTTGAGGAAACAGTCGGCTCGCACATGACGCGAACTGCCAGCCGCTTATTTTGATAGTGAGATTCCAGCGAGTTGATGGGTCGCCGCATCGAAGCATTCCGGCGTCAGCGCCCTAAGCCACTCTGAAACATCGAGGGACTTGAGTCCCGCACCCGCGATCAGAGCATCGTCGATCCCTTTGAACCGTCGATCCCATGCAAGAAT
>DAIOWA010000488.1:0-3089 GCA_036758705.1 Pyrinomonadaceae bacterium
CGGGGATCGATATCGTCGGCGAATCGGCTAGGGCTTTTCTGCGTCGCTTCGTTATCTTCGACCCGGATTCCGTCGCGTCGTTCGCGGTCAGCGCCGCCTTTGCCGCTCGGCGTTTCTCGAGATACTCGGACGCGTGGATCTTGAAGTTATCTTTTGCGATATCAACGTGACCAAATAGCCAGTTGAACGAAATATCGGTGATCAGCAGCAGCGACGCGACGAACATCGCACCGAGGACAATGGCCGTGCCGATCGAACCAATAAGTTTGATCGCAAGATACGGAAACGCCCCGCCGACGATGCCGCCGTACGACGGATCGATCATATAGAGCAGGCCCGAAAGTCCGGCGAGAAACAGTACGTAGCCGATCACACGCAACGCACGGAGTTTCAGATTTGCCGATTGATATACGCGCCAGGCGATCAGCGCGATCAGCGCGGGAAGCAGATATGCTACCCAGCCGAAGAGTCCTATCAGCACCGCCGCGACATTCGACCCGACGATACCTATCCAGTTCTTGGTCGATGATGTAGCCGAATATCCGGTCGAGAAGATCGATCGGTCATCGGGGCTCGCAGTCATCAGACATAGAAAAACAAGAACCGCCAAAGCAACCAAGGCGACCGATACGACCTCGTTGATCCGCGAATGCTTTACGCCTTTGCCGCCCTTCTTGGTAAGCAAAGTTGTCCCGTCCGCCAAGCAGAAATTCAGCTCGTCGTCCTTATAAACTTCCTTACATGTCGGGCAGATCTTCACAGTGAATAACTAATAGTGAACAGTGAACAGTTGTCTAGTCCGTTCGAGATGTTTTGACCGTGGCGATGAGCATTTTGATCAACTCCACACAATCTTGATTGAGACTCTGGAACAACTTCTCGTTAATATAATCGGTGTCTTTGAGCATGGACAACCAGTATTCGGTTTCGTTCGCTTCTTTGAGAGCGATCGACATCTTGTTTCGAAAATCGGCCTTGGAAATGCCGTACTCCGCCTCCCGGATCAGAGCGCCAATTGCTGTTCCTGACCGCAATACCTGCTTGCTGAGAACAAATTCCCTGTGTTCAGTAACTAGGAACTGGCTAAGTCTGACGATGCGCACACCAAACACATAGCTCTTAGTACGCAAAACCGAATCTTTTCTAGGAACCGCTCCTTCCATTGTTCACTATTCACTGTTCACTATTCACTTTGCGGTAAAGCAGAAACTCCTGAATAAACTCGTCGATCTCTCCATCAAGTACGGCATCGACGTCTGTAAGTTCGAATTTCGTTCGGGTGTCTTTCACAAGTCGGTACGGATGGAGCACGTAGTTTCGGATCTGCGAGCCGAATGAGATGTCCATTTTGCCCGCTTCGAGATCGGCGGTTTCAGCTCGGCGTTTTTCGAGTTCAAGCTCGTAGAGTTTCGATCGAAGAACCTGCATCGCCACGGCACGGTTCTGGATCTGAGAGCGCTGATTTTGACACGTCACGACAATGTTCGTCGGTAAATGAGTTATACGCACGGCGCTGTCAGTAACATTAACGTGCTGGCCGCCCGCTCCGGACGAGCGATACGTATCGACACGAAGGTCCTTGTCTTCGATATTCACCTCGATATTCTCATCGATCTCAGGCGAGACGAACATTGATGCGAACGATGTCTCTCGGCTGCCGCCGGAGTTAAATGGCGAAATACGAACTAACCGATGCACGCCTGCCTCCGTAGCAAGCAATCCATAGGCGTAATCGCCCTGCACTCGAAACGTCGCCGATTTCAGTCCCGCTTCGCTTCCCGATTGCTCGTCGAGTATCTCGACCTTAAAGCCTTTCCGCTCGGCCCAACGTAGGTACATTCGCAGAAGCATCTGGCAAAAATCCTGTGCATCTGTTCCACCGGCTCCGGCCTGCAGCGAACATATCGCGTTGTTCGCATCCGTTTCACCAGACAGCAGCGACTGGATCTCGGCCGCTGTCACGTCCGCTTCAAGCTTAGTGATCAGCGTCTCTAGTTCCCTGGACGAATCGGCATCCTCAGCTGCGAATTCAAAGAGCACCTCGGCGTCGGAAACGCCGGTCTCGAAATTATTCTGTTGTTCAAGAGCCTTCTCCAACCGGCTCCGAACCGCCATCACCTTCTGAGCCTTTTCCGAATCGTTCCAGAAATCAGGCTCGGCGATCTGTACCTCTAATTTTTCAAGTTCCGCCTCTTTGCCAGGCCGGTCAAAGAAACCTCCCAAGTTGGGCAACTTTATCTTTTATCTCTTCGTGTTTTGTTTGTAATTCTGTTAATTCCATCTTCGATATTCTTCACTATCCACTTGTCACTAACCACTATCCACTGAATCGAATCGGGATGTCAGAATTCCGATAACTTCAGTGGATAGTGACAAGTGGATAGTGGATAGTTTTCAAGCTTCATTCTCGATCAACTTCGGACGCCGGCGAGGTGCAGCAGCCAACAGGCCGATCGTTACCAGCGAGCACAGCCACGCGAACCAGTCGCCGTAGCGGACGTAGATCGTTTGCGATCCGTCGCTTTTTGCGACGCTCCATACGCGGGTGTCTTCGGTGTACGGCTGGGCCGGATCGAGAACCTGGCCGCGTTCGTTGATGTAGGCGGTTATCCCTACGTTCGTGACGCGGAGTACGGGACGATTCGTCTCGACCGCTCGAAACACGGCGTTCGCGAGGTGCTGTCTCAGCACCGGCGTCGGTCCGAGGTAGCCGTCGTTGGTCATTTCAATGATCGCGTCCGCTCCGTTGCGAACGTATTCGCGAGACAAGCTACCAAAATGCGATTCGAAGCAGATCATCACGCCCGCTTTCGCATCCCCAACCGGCAGCAGGTCGTACTCTCGCCCGTAGGAAAAATTCCCTACGAACCCGGGCAAAAGACCCTCAAGTGGAAACGGCACAGCTTCTCCGAACGGCAACAGGTAGATTTTATCATACTGAGCGACCTCGCCTCCCTGCGGCCCAACCATCACCGCCGAATTGAAAAACTTGCCGTTTCTATTGTCGGGTTCCGCTGAATTGAACAGTACCGATACGTTGTTCTTCCTCGCAAATCCATCGATGAACTGTCGAGTTTCCGGATCAGTCT
>DAIOWA010000489.1:0-3077 GCA_036758705.1 Pyrinomonadaceae bacterium
ATGCGAGCGGACGGATCACGGTGTTCCGTTTATCGTCGCTCCGCAGGATCGGCGGCATCGCCTTGAGCTGGCCGACGTAAAAGAGATTGAGCAGGAACGTGTGGACGATGTCGTCGGCGTGATGGCCGAGTGCGATCTTCGTACAACCTTCCTCGACGGCTACGTTATAGAGAATTCCGCGGCGGAGGCGTGAGCAGAGCGAACAGTAAGTCTGGCCTTCCGGGATGTGTTTCGTGACGATCGAATAAGTATCTTCCTCGACGATGCGGTATTTTACACCGACGCTTTCGAGGTATTCGGGCAGAACGTGTTCGGGGAAATCGGGCTGCTTTTGGTCGAGATTGACGGCGAAGATCTCAAAATCGATCGGGGCACGTTTCTGGACGTCGAGCAGCAGGTCGAGCATTGTATAGCTGTCCTTTCCACCCGAAAGGCACACCATCACCTTGTCGCCCTGTTCGATCATCGAGAAGTCGTGGATCGCCCTCCCGATCTTCTTCATCAATTTTGATTTCGTCTTCGATTCCACAGCTATCACTTAGCAGTTATCGCGCGTAGCCATCGCGAAACCTCTGATTGTCCCATCAAAGGCCGATTTTTACAACTCTTCGACATTTCGCTTTACACCGCAAGCGGCGCTCGTTTATCATTCGGATGCAGGCACTATTCGACAGTTTTACCACTTCGCACAAAGAGTGATATAGCCTAGAGTTCTCAGGATCCCGCCTGAAAGGTATTTTTTAGCGACATTTCCTGGCATTGCTGCCGCAAACGACATAAAAATTGACATCGCATTAAGGAGACTAGTTCTATGATCAGAATGGGAAATAAGAAATCCGATACCTCTGATGCCCCTGATATCCAGTCGAGCTACCCCCAATCCACACAGTCCACCAGTACGCCGGCACCACTTTACAGTAACGAGCCGATAAATACTGCCTCCAAGCCGTCGACAGACAGCGAAAATATTGCCCGCGATATCAAGGACGGCAAGCTTAGCGGCTTTGTCGGACATGGAACATCACTGACTGGCGATACGTCGTTCCAGATGATGCTCCGCGTCGACGGACAACTCACCGGTACGGTCAGCTCCGATGGCGGTACGCTCATAGTCGGTAATAACGGCCAACTTGATGCGAACGTTTCCGTCGGCATAGCACAGATCAACGGAACGGTGAACGGTGATATTTCCGCGACCGACAAGATCCAGCTTGGCCGCACCGCTCGTGTCGTTGGAAACATCGCTACCCCAAAACTGATCATCGAAGACGGCGCCTTGTTCGAAGGCGGTTGTACGATGCTCAAGGCTCGCGAATCTTCCGAAAAACAAACGACCGCGACTACTTCGACGCCGTCGTACGGATCGTCGTCGAGTTCTTCTTCAACGTCGAGCTACGGCAGCAGCAGTTCGACCGGCAGCAGCTATTCGTCAACCTCATCTGCAGCGAAGACTCCTGCTGACGATGATGACGATGCGTTGTCGTCTTCTAAGGATTCTAAGACCGAAACAGCTAAGGTCTGATCCGAATAAGATCTTTGGTATTAAGCGGAGCCCTTGCTCCGCTTTTTTGCGCCCGGTTGATTTCTTGGGTGTACCTGCCGGGCTCTATACTTACCGGTAGCCCACAAAGCTAAGAACAGGGAGGACCTCAGAAGATGTTGAATGATTTCAAGAAATTCATTGCTCGGGGGAATGTGCTCGATCTGGCTATTGCCGTAATAATGGCTGGGGCGTTCGGGGCCATCGTCAAAACCTTTACCGACGGGATAATCATGCCGATAGTTGGCATCATCACCGGGCCAATCGATTTCAAGAGCCGAGTTATCAATCTCGGCAATATGCCCGTAACGAACGGCGACGAGATCGCCGCGGCGATTGCCGCGAAGCAACCGCTGATAATGTACGGCCAATTGATCAACGATGTAATAAGCTTCGTGATCGTCGCGTTCGTCATGTTCCTCCTCGCAAAGTATGCGATTAGCCTCTTCAAGGGACTCGAAGCGGCTCCGCCCGACCCAACGCCCGAAGAGACGCTGCTCACGGAGATCAGAGATCTATTGAAGGCAAAAGCTTAACGGAATCGGAACGTCTCGCTCGGCGTTACGCACAGGTCGAGCGGAATGTCATCACTGTAAACGTCGTCGATAGTTTCGACCGGCGGAAAAAAACTGAGGCCGGCCTTGATGCAATCGGGCCGGCATTTTTGTAAGTAGCGGTCGTAAAATCCCTTGCCGTACCCGACGCGATGTCCGCGGCGATCAAAACAAAGCAGCGGGACGATGATCAGGTCCAGCGATTCGGGCGCGATGATCTCTGATCCTTCAGGTTCCGGGATCCGCCACCGATTCTCGCTGACCGGTGTGTCGTGCTGATAGATCAAAGAGTCGACATTTTCGGCCGCCTCGCCGATCCTCGGCGCAGTCGTGATGATCTGCGGATGTGTATCCCAGACTCGGTTGAAAAGAATGCCGGTCTCGACCTCACCGAAATGTTTGAGAGAGATGTAGCAGTTCAGGACGTTGATCGCCGCGAAGTCGATCTCAGCAAATAGCCGGTCAACGATCTCGCTGCTGAAGGCAGAATGATCCTCCGGCGACAGAGATCTTCGCCGTTCGAGATAGGCCTTTCGAAGCTCGGCTTTTGTCACGTCCGGTGGATCAGCGTTTGTTTCGGAGCGTCCTGTCGAGGACCTTCTTGGCGTCGTGGATCGCGTCGACGCGATCGTCTTCCGAGAACGATTCCCAGCCCTGAAAGAACACGACGCCGAAATCCTTCGGGGCCTTTCGCCCTTCAAACTTAAACCATTCCGCCATCACACGCTGCGGGTCGCCAAACTTGTCGATCGCCGCGGCCACGTCGAACAGCTGCGGTTCGTCGATCGTGCCGAGCTGCTGAACGTCCGGCTCGAATCGTTGGGCGAGCTTTCGGTCGACGATCTCGGCGATGCGGTTGTCGATCATCAGGCCGATGTCGAGGCCTTTCGGGTCGCCGGCGTACATCTCGCCCTTGCCTGTCAGCAGCCAGTTGATCGACACGTTGGTGACCTCGACGATCTTGATGAGAACCTCGGGGGCCG
>DAIOWA010000490.1:0-3076 GCA_036758705.1 Pyrinomonadaceae bacterium
GCAGGACATCAGGAATTGGCGTGAGGAATATGCCTTATCCGATTTTCACCGTACCCATCAGTTCGCAGCCAGCTTCAACTATGACCTGCCGGTCGGACGCGGAAAGGCCTTCTTCGGCAGTGCGGGCGGTCTCACGCAAGCACTGGTTGGCGGGTGGCAGATGAATGGTATCGTGACCTACATCACAGGACGCCCATTCACACCGCAGTTTTCGGCACCGGATGTAACGCAGCAGCGTCCCGACCTTGTCGGCGACCCGTATGAAGATATCCCCGCAGGATTCTTGTTCAATCCGTACGCTTTTGCCGTGCCGGTCGCGGCCGACGGCGATCTTTATGGAGATGCAGGTCGCAATATTCTAACCGGGCCGAGATATACGCGTACAGATCTGTCGCTATTCAAGAATTTCAGATTTAACGAGAAAATGCGTTTACAGCTTCGCTGGGAGGTGTTCAATGTCCTCAACCAGGCTAACTACAAGCTTCCGACTTTTCTTCTGCCTGATGTGCTTGGACCGCTTGAAGGTCCGGGCGGTCTTCGACAGACGACGAACGTGGGCCGTCCGACAGAACTTGCAACGCCTATGCGCGAGATGCAACTTGCTGTGAAGTTCCTCTTCTAGTTGTCCGATGGGCGGGAGGCTGTTTCAGGCTCCCGCTGTTTCCTCATTATGTTTCTTAGAATCTTTGCTGCGATCATCCTCTTCGCGTTTTCTGTTCTGGCTCAGGAGTCGGTCGGAACGTATCAGGTTCGCGTCTCGCTTGACCGCTCTGACTGGAAATACGAGCTGAACCAACCTGCGAAGTTTTCGATCGCGACGACGCTTAACAACTCGCAGCTCGCTGGGCTTCCGGTGAAATATTCGTGCGGGCCGGAGCAGCAGCCGGCAGTGATCGAGAAGACTATGACGTCGGGCGATCAGCCGATCGTCGTTGAAACTCCGGCGATG
Organism: Pyrinomonadaceae bacterium; assembly: GCA_036758705.1. GTDB lineage: Bacteria > Acidobacteriota > Blastocatellia > Pyrinomonadales > Pyrinomonadaceae > OLB17. The sequence goes on from DAIOWA010000490.1 coordinate 950, forward strand.
AAAGAGCCGGGGTTTTACAGATGCATCGCAACCGTCGAGAAAGATGGACGGACATATCGCGGGCTTGCGACCGCGGGGTATCGGCCCGATCAGATCAATGCGGTCGTGACGGAGCCCGCGGACTTCGACAAGTTTTGGAACGACGGCAAGGCGGCTCTCGCGAAGATCCCGATGGACGCGAAGACGGAACTGCTTCCGGCGTTGAGCACGTCGAAGGTCGATGTCTATCAGGTGAGTTTTCAGAATGTCGGAACCGGCATCAGCCGTGTGAGCCGCATATACGGAATCCTTTGTATCCCGAAAGATGCGAGTAAGAAATATCCCGCAGTGCTTCGAGTTCCCGGCGCAGGCGTGCGGCCATATACCGGACAAGTCACATTGGCGGAGATGGGATTGATCACGCTCGAGATCGGGATTCACGGCATTCCGGTGAATCTTCCGCAAGAGGTTTACGACCAACTGCGAGCCGGAGCGTTGAACCGGTACATGCTCTACAACCTGAATGACCGGGACGAGTATTACTATCGCCGCGTCTTTCTCGGCACCATCCGTTCGAACGATTTTCTCACCAGCCTTCCGCAGTTCGACGGCAAGAATCTCGGTGTGATCGGCGGAAGCCAGGGCGGGATACTTTCGATCGCAACAGCCGCTCTCGATCCGCGAGTGAAAGCGCTCGTTGCATCATATCCGGCGATGTCCGACATGGCGGGCTACACGGCAAATCGGGCTGGCGGTTGGCCGCATATGTTCCGCGATGTGAAGAACCGCACGAAAGAAAATCTCGAAACCGCATCCTATTACGACACCGTAAATTTCGCTCGCCGATTGAAGGTTCCGGGGCTATATACATGGGGCTTCAATGATGAAACGTGTCCGCCGACCTCGATGTTCGCGGTCTACAACACGATCACCTCGCCGAAGTCACTCCTGCTTGCACTGGAGATGGGTCACGCGAGCACGCCGGAGCAGACCGAGCGGCTAAATCGTTGGATAGAGAAATTCCTTAAGGAAGGTAAAACGCAGTAAATGAGATCTTTATTGTCAGTATTAGTGATAGCTCTCGTCCTCTCGTTGACGGTTTTTGCGCAGGAAGATGAAGGGGCTGCAAGATCTGCTCCGCAAAAGCCTCTGCCCGACGTCGCGAACGGTAAATATGGATCGTTTGAACGCAACGTGTTCGACCTGTGGACGCCAAAGACGAAGAAGCCGTCGCCTCTCGTCGTGTACATTCACGGCGGTGGATTCGTCAACGGTGACAAGGAGAAGCTTTCGGCGAATCTTCTCAGGCGGCTTCTCGATAACGGCATCGCGGTGATGGCGATCAACTACAGCCTGATGCCGCAGTACGTGTATCCGCAGGCATACAAGGACGCTTCACGTGCGATCCAGTTCGCACGGTCAAATGCGAAGCTGTGGAATCTGGACAAGACGAAGGTCTCGGCAATCGGCAGTTCCGCGGGCGGACTCACGTCGCTCTGGATCGGGTTTCACGATGACCTTGCCGATCCCAAATCAGACGATCCGGTCCTTCGTGAATCGACCCGCTTGAGTTCGATGGCGGTTTGGTCGGCTCAGACGACACTCGTTGCGGAGATCGTCGCCCAGCGAGTTGGGCCGGTGACGCTGAAGCACAGTTTCTATACCGGCCGGTTCTTCGGCCTCAAGCAGGCAGACATGGATGGCGAAAAAGGCAAACAGCTCACACACGAAGCATCGCCGCTCTCGCACCTGACGAAAGGCGATCCGCCGGTTTGGGCTTTCTACAGCATTCCCGACAAACCGCAGACCGACACCACGACCGTCAGCGAAGCGATCCATCATCCTAATTTCGGAAAGGTAATGAAAGAAGAGATGGACAAGTTAAAGATCGAATGCAAGCTCCGCCATAAGGATGACGGCAAAACTGTAAACGACGATGTCGTCAATTTCCTCATCAAACATTTCAAAGGGAAGTAACCTCACAGAAAGATGTACAACAAGATCGCTCAAATCATATCGCTCGTTGTCGCATTTTCGATGCTGGCATTTGCTCAGGACGCTCAGGAACTTAAGGCCGAGAAGGAAGCTAACGCTCGATTGAAAGGCGAGCATCCGCTGGTGCAGATCGCCAGGTCGAAACCCTCGTCA
>DAIOWA010000491.1:0-3072 GCA_036758705.1 Pyrinomonadaceae bacterium
GAATCCGCGACGTATCGCTCAACGATCGGGTTCTTGAAGAACGAACCGGCACTTCGCGAGTTCGGATCAGCCGGATCGATCACCATCGACTTCTCCCGCCGGATCAAGATAACCGCATCCCGCGTTTCCTTGAGCGTGGGAACGTGGTCCGCAAATCTTTGCTGCAGATCTTTGTACGCGATCTTTGGCTCGCCTCCTTGTACCAGTCGATAGACGACCGAAAGCACTACATACCGGTCACGTTCGGTCGTATTGAAAATACTCTTCCGATACTCGAACCCGCACTGTTCGTTCGACAGCTCAACGATCTGCCCGGTCGAGCGGTCATAGCACTGCACCGACACGATCGTCTCCGAAACCTCCTGGCCGTACGCTCCCACATTCTGTACCGGAGTTCCGCCAACAGTTCCCGGGATGCCACTCAAGCATTCGACTCCGGCAAGGCCGCGATCGACACATTGCGAAACAAAGGTGTCCCAGTCTTCACCTGCACCGGCGGTAACAATGCCATTCTCAAACTCGATCCCGACCAACTCTACCTTGATCACCAAGCCATCGAATCCCGCGTCCGAAACGAGAATATTGCTCCCACCACCAAGAACAAACACATCCTCGCCGTTCGCCTTCGCCCAAGCAAACAACCCCGCAACGTCTTCAGCATTGAGTGCGGCAGAAAAAAACTTCACGCGTCCGCCGACGCCGAGCGTCGTGAAAGGGGCGAGGGGAATATACTCCTGGATCTCCATTCTTTTAGGCTTATAAAAGAATAACGAGAGCCGGAGTTTCCTCCAACTCTCGTTATTATCACCGCTACATCAGCTTCGGCTAGCTTCCCTGTCGTAAAGCACCGTTGGTCGTCACGTCCAACTTGGCCGCCAGGTTGGGCGCGATCTTCCGAAGCTGGTCCATCGTCTTGCGAGCGTCACCAAGATTGCCGTCTCTGAACTGAGCCTCGCCGAGGTTGTAGTATGCCACCGCAAAGGTCTTATCCTTGTCGGTCGCAAGCTTGAACTGCTTCGCGGCCTCCTTGAAATTACCGTCGCCTCGATAGGCGAGTCCGAGTTCATTGATCGCAAATGCCCATTTCGGCTCCTTTTTGACGACCTTGTTCAGAATGTCAATGGCAGCCTTGTATTCTTTAAGGTCCGTCAAAGCCATTCCGAGATTGAGCATCGGGCCCGAAACGAAGTTGGTGTTGCTGTTCGCTACCTTCTGCAGCGCGATCTTGGCTTTTTCAAGCTTCGGAAGAGCAGCTTGCGTATTGCCGTTCGCCATATCCGCGCGAGCCGCATTGTAATAGGCCCAACCGAGGTTTGCCGCATCTACGCCGGACGTGCTCAGCTTGTCGGCTTCTTCAAGTGCCCGAACTGCCGCATCCCAACGGCACGGCTTTGCCTGTTTGATGTTTATCTCGCACTGCTTGGCTATCGAGAACGCAGCCTTCGAATACATATCCGCCGCGTCTTCCTTGTTGAAGCCCGGCTGACGCTGGATGAACATCGCCGCCAGGTTATAGTTCGATTCAGCCTGATTGTAATTCGGCGGCGTCATCTGACGATACGAATCGCCAAGATTGTTGAACGCCTCGTAATTCGTATTCCGCAATTTCGCAGCCTTGTCATATGCCTTTACGGCCTCGGCAAAATTGCCAAGCTCGTATTGAGCCTCGCCCAAGCCCATCCAGGCCTCGAAATAATTTGCTCGCAGCGTCGTTGCCTTGGTGAATTCGGTCACCGCAAGGTCGTTTTTGTTCAACCTCAGCAGGGTCGATCCCGTGTAGAACGCCACTTCCGGATTCGATGCATCAAGACTCGCCGATCGTTTGAACTCCGCCAAAGCCGCGTCGTTCTGGTTTTGCGTGTATCGCACCAGGCCGAGGTAATAGTGGGCCTGCGGATCTGTCGAAGACGCCGCGGCCGCCTTCGTCAGATACTCGTCAGCCTTGGCAATGTTGCCCTTTTGGAAGTATAAAGCGCCGAGCGGTGTGTAGATCTCCGATAGATCCTTGTCGTTCGAGAGTGCCGACTCATAATTCTTTGTCGCGTCATCATCCTTCCCCATTTCAGTTAGGACTTCAGCCAATCCGTAATACGCCGGAGCGTTCTTCGGGTTGTACTTCAGAGCCTCTTCGAAAAACGTGCGAGCGACCGGGAAACTGTCTTTCACCAGAAGTTCATTGCCCTTCAATGCCAAAGCTTCACTAAGTCCTGTCTGAGAGATCGTATTACTCGGATTAAGCGTTAAAGACTCGCGGAAGAAATTGATCGCTTCGTTATAGTTGTCGCGATCCATATAGTATTCACCGACACCCGAGAAAAGTTTCGAAGCGTCGTCCTTGCTCATCCGCGGAATGTCTTTCAAACGAGAATCATTCGGATCTATAGCCTCCGTTCGCACTCGCCGCGGTGCAACTTTGGCGAGGGCCGTATACTGCTTCGATACCTTTCGTGCGGTCTCCATCCGGTCCGCCTTCGATCGGCTTGCGCGGCTCGGAAGCACGCGTTTCGGTGGACCTTTTGCTCCGCCCCTCAGGACGAAGATACCGGAGCCTCCGGTAACATCGCTGATCGGGATCAAGTCGCCCTGGGCAGAAACAGGGATCGTCGTCAAAAGGATCGCAAACAGTACCAAACTTGCGAACAGAGATCTCGCCAAAACGTTCTTAGTATTCATCTTCTTCCTCTAATCTTTCTAAACCGCGGCGTATATAAACAGGGGTGAACCTGTCGTCTACGATGCGGCAACTGCCAACTGACGTTTCCTATCCAAAAATTTTGCCTATTTCAAGGGTTTCGAGACTACAAACAAGCGCCTAATCTTTGCACCGATACCACGAAAAATCAACCGTTTCCCAGCCTTCTTGTGCCCTTTGTGTCTTATCCTTCGGGTTCTTTGTGTTAGAAAATCAGGTTAAACACAAAGCTCACAAAGAATGCTCACGAAGAGCACAGAAAGTCGTCCGATTTCCATCGCGTTTGAAGTTTTCAAGCCGAACTTCTTACGGTTCAGAAGTAGTTCTGTCATACCACATTAGAAATGTCCTACTTCTTACCACAATAGAAATGTCCGGTT
>DAIOWA010000492.1:0-3059 GCA_036758705.1 Pyrinomonadaceae bacterium
CATTGGCCGACCAGACCGCATCGGCACGAGCCGCGATCGAGGCCGAGGCAGACGGGCTCGCCGACCGCATCGCAGGGAGCATTTTGAAGGGATAGTATGTTCGCATTCGTATACAGTTTATTGCTTCTTGCGGCTGCCGCCGGTGAACACGCCGAGGGCGGCGGGTACATGGAGTTTTATAACAAGTACCTGAACTATCCCGGTTTTGAAGCCTGGAAGTTCATCAACCTCGCAATTTTCACCGCGTTCATTGTTTACGTAGCAAAGAAGCCGCTGTCCGAAGCCTTCAAAGCAAAACGCGACCAGATCCGGGCTGACCTGATCAAGGCGGAGGAAGAAAAGAAGGCGGCGCTTGCACGTTTCACGACCGCCGAGGCAAAGCTTGCTTCGCTCGATAACGAACGACAGTTGATCCTGAACAAGGCAAAAGCCGAGGCTGATGCCGAAGCCCAGCGGATCGCCGCCGCCGCTGCCTCTGAAGTAGGCAAGCTGCAGGATCAAACCTCGGGTGAGATCTCGCGGCTCACGCAGATCGCAAATCTCGAACTCAAACGCTTTTCCGCCGAAGAGAGCATTCGCCTTGCTGAACAGAAGCTTCGCTCGAAGATCGACGCGAATGCGGATTCCGGCCTTGTTAAGTCGAGCATTCAGGCGATCGGAGGTTTGAACTAAAAATGAGTGTTGAGACCATCGCACGCCGCTACGGAACCGCCCTCGCCGACGTTGTCTTGAAGACCGGCGAAACGCAGACGGTCAGCTCGGAGCTGAAGAGCTGGGAAGAAATGCTCGCATCGAGCACCGATCTTCGAAGCGCTCTTGCCAATCCGTCGATCGCACATCTCGATAAGGAGAAAGTTCTTGAATCGCTGATCGCGAGATCGAATCCTTCGAAGACGACTTCGAACTTTCTTCGGGTCCTGCTGCGAAACGACAGGCTTACCGATCTTCACGAGATAAACGACAAGTTTGCCGCCATTCTCGAAGAACGCAGCGGTCGCGTCGCGGCGGAAGTGATATCGGCTCGCGAGCTTTCCGCGGATCAGAAGGGCGAACTCAAGGCGAATCTGGAGAAGCTGACCGGAAAGCAGGTACAGCTAAATTTCGATATCGATCACAATATTATTGGCGGCGTCGTTACCCGCGTCGGCTCGACGGTTTACGACGGGTCGGTCAGGACGCAATTAGAAAATTTAAGACAGGAACTTATAGAAGGTTAGTTTTTGGTTTTTTGTTCTTGGTTTTTCGCCGAAACATTTGGCGGGAGCGGAACGGAATAAATGACTAAAGGCAAAAGACCAAAAACTAAAAACAAAGACCATGGAAGCAATTAAAGCTAACGAGATCAACGAGATCATCCGGGCTCAGATCGAAAATTTCGATTCGAGCATGACTGTCGATGAGGTCGGAACGGTTATTAAGGTCGGTGACGGTATCGCCGAGATCCACGGCCTTGAAAAGGTCATGGCGGGCGAGCTGCTCGAGTTTCCGCACGGCGTTCGCGGCCTCGCGCTCAACCTTGAAGAAGACAAGGTAGGTACCGTGCTTTTCGGAGATTTCCAAAAGATCAAAGAAGGCGACGAAGTTAAGCGTACCCGCCGAATTATGAGCGTTCCGGTTGGCGACGCCATGATCGGCCGCGTGGTTGACGCTCTGGGAAACGCCATCGATGGAAAGGGCGAGATAGTTACGGACACGTTCAATCCGGTCGAGCGTATCGCTCCCGGTATCATTGACCGTCAGCCGGTTAAAGAGCCGCTTCAGACCGGCCTCAAAGCTATCGACGCAATGGTGCCGATCGGCCGCGGACAGCGTGAGCTGATCATCGGTGACCGTCAGACCGGTAAGACCGCCGTCGCGATCGACACGATCATCAACCAGAAGGGCAAGGACGTTATTTGCGTCTACGTCGCGATCGGCCAGAAAGCTTCGACGGTTGCTCAGGTTGTTAAGAAGCTCGAAGATTACGGCGCGATGGATTACACCATCGTTGTTGCGGCGACCGCATCGGATCCCGCGGCGATGCAGTTCCTAGCTCCTTATTCGGGTTGTGCTATTGCCGAATACTTCCGCGACAACGGCCGCCACGCTCTGACGATCTACGACGATCTTTCGAAGCAGGCAGCCGCATACCGCGAGATCTCGCTGCTCCTCCGCCGTCCTCCGGGCCGCGAAGCATATCCGGGAGACGTTTTCTATCTACACTCACGCTTGCTCGAACGCGCGGCGAAGATGTCGGATGCACGCGGCGGCGGAAGCTTAACCTCGCTCCCGATCATCGAGACTCAGGCCGGCGACATTTCGGCATACATTCCGACGAACGTGATCTCGATCACTGACGGGCAGATCTTCCTTGAGTCTGATCTTTTCAACTCGGGTGTGCGTCCCGCTATCAACGTGGGTAACTCGGTTTCGCGTGTGGGCGGTTCGGCACAGATCAAGGCGATGAAGGCTGTTGCCGGTACGCTTCGTATCGACCTTGCACAGTTCCGCGAACTCGCTGCTTTTGCACAGTTCGGTTCGGACCTCGACAAGTCAACCCAGTCACAGCTCGAGCGCGGTAAGCGTCTCACTGAGATCTTGAAGCAGGGACAATACCTGCCGATGGCTGTCGAGAAACAGGTCGTGATCATCTGGACGGTTTCGAACGGACTTGCGGATGACATCGCCGTCGAAGACCTTCGCGAATTTGAAGCCCAGTTGTCGGATTTTATCGAAAAATCGCATCCGGCTGTCTTCAATACGCTTCGCGAGAAAAAGAGCATCGACGACGATCTGAAAGCTTCGTTGAAGGAAGCGATCGAAGATTTCAAGGCTACCCGCTGGGCTAAAGGCGAGACTGCGGCGGCCGCAGCGTAGATGAAGGAACGCGGACGCCACGTCCGCGTGTGGAGTATTGAGGACTGACGGACGGACGAGGCGTCCGCGTTCCAATTGACGGGCGGACGAGGCGTCCGCGTTCCAATTATGGCAAGTCTTTTAGACATGCGCCGACGCATCAAGTCGGTAAAGAATACGCAGCAGATCACCAAGGCGATGAAAATGGTCGCCGCGGCAAAGCT
>DAIOWA010000493.1:0-3057 GCA_036758705.1 Pyrinomonadaceae bacterium
TTCTGCGACTGTCACAGACATCTCCGGCGAAGTGCCCCACGTGACAAACGGCGCGAGTGTCGTTGCGTCGATCTCAACTGTCCGATCGAACACAGAGCCGGAATCGGTCGGAAGCGTCCGCCAATATTCGACAGCCTTTTCCCAGTCGTCACCTTTCGGGCTGAAAGCACGACCCTTCAGGTATTCGTAAGTCGATTCGTCAGGAGCGATCAAACCGGCACGAGCACCGGCCTCAATGCTCATGTTGCAGACGGTCATCCGACCTTCGATCGAGAGCGATCTAATCGCGGATCCGCCGTACTCGATCACATATCCGGTGCCGCCTGCCGTTCCGATCTGATTAATGATCGCAAGGATCACGTCCTTTGCGGTGACGCCGAACGGGAGTTCACCATCGACGTTGATCAGAAAATTCTTCGCCTTGCTTTGCGGTAAGGTCTGTGTGGCGAGTACGTGTTCGACCTCACTCGTCCCGATGCCAAATGCCAGCGAGCCGAACGCTCCGTGCGTTGCAGTGTGCGAATCCCCGCAGACGATCGTCATTCCCGGCCGCGTTAAACCTTGCTCCGGGCCGAATACGTGGACGATACCTTGTTCGATACGATCCAGATCGAAGAGCTGAACCCCGAAGTCCCTGCAATTCTGTCGAAGTGTATCGACCTGCTTCGCTGCTATCGGATCTGCAAACGGCAAATTTCGGTTCTTTGTCGGAATTGCGTGATCTACCGTCGCATAGGTACGGTCGGGACGTCGAACTTTCCGGCCATTTGATCGAAGTCCTTCAAAAGCCTGCGGCGACGTGACCTCGTGCACAAGGTGAAGGTCGACGTACAAAAGCGTCGGCTTACCAGGTTCCGAGTGGACGATGTGTGAGTCCCAGATCTTATCGAAAAGCGTTTTCATCCTGCTTAATTACCTTGTGACGCAGGCTGCGAGGCCGTGTTGCCGGCAGCGTATCTCGCGATCAACTCGCCCATCGCAGTGGTCGAGATCGAATTGCCGTCGGGGGCAATATCGGCGGTGCGATAACCCTCAGCGAGAGCTTGTTCGATTGCGTTCTCGATCGCGGTCGCCGCATCTTCGTTATTCGCGGTATGCCGAAGCAGCATTGCGGCCGATGCGATCGCCCCGATCGGGTTTGCGATGTCCTTACCGGCAATGTCCGGAGCTGATCCGTGTACCGGCTCAAACAGATCGATCTCGCCGCCGATCGTCGCCGACGCGAGCATTCCGAGTGAGCCAGTCAGAACTGCGGCCTCGTCGGAAAGAATGTCGCCAAATAAGTTCTCGGTTAACACCACATCGAATCGGGTCGGGTTCGTAACAAGGTGCATCGAGCACGCGTCGACAAATAGATGATCGAGTTCAACGTCTGGATAGTCAGCCGCGACCTTTGAGACGGTTTCGCGCCATAGCCGCGAAGTCTCAAGAACGTTTGCCTTGTCGACCGATGTTACTTTCTTCCGGCGGCCTCGAGCAGAATCGAATGCCACACGAGCGACACGCTCAACTTCGTCGACGCTGTATCGCATCGTGTTGAACGCCGACGTATTGCCACTCTCGAAGCCGCGAGGAGTGCCGAAATAAAGACCGCCGAGAAGTTCGCGGACGATAAGAAGATCCGTCCCCTCGAAGATTTCTCGACGCAGCGGAGACGAATCGATGAGGGAGGTATATGCCTTTGACGGGCGGAGATTCGCAAATCCGCCGAGGTGCTGCCGCATCTTCAGCAGTCCGATCTCCGGCCGTTGATCAGGAAGCAGATGGTCATACGACGGATCGCCGACCGCTCCGAGCAGGACCGCGTTGGCTCCGTCAAATGCAGCAACCGTAGACTCCGGGAGCGGTGAACCGGTTTCCCTGATCGCGCATCCGCCGATCAAGGCCTCGGTAGTTTCGATCTCGATCGAATGAACAGCGGCGACGGCGTTCAAAACGCGCAGAGCTTCTCTCGTTACTTCAGGCCCGACGCCGTCACCGGGCAATACTGTGATTTTCATTAAAGTCCTTGATCAGGCCGCAATCGCGACGGGCATACCTTGCGGGATCAACGCGAGCAGGTCCTGATCGTAAATATCCTTTTTCTTGTCGGCGAGCGTCGTGAATCGCGAGTAGATCTCGCCTAGTTCCTCAGCAGAGAACGTATGACCCAACGCTTCGTATCGGGCAACCAACGCATGACGGCCGGAGTGCTTGCCGAGCACGATGCTGTTGTTCGGAACGCCGACGGATTCGGGAGTCATTATCTCATAACAAAGCGGATTGCTGAGCACCCCATGCTGATGGATCCCGGCCAGATGGGCGAATGCGTTGAGTCCGACGATCGCCTTGTTAGGTTGTACTCCGAAGCTGATGATGGACGTCAGGAGCTGGCTTGACGGATACAGCTGCGTAGTGACGATGTTGTTCGAGACGTTAAATTTCTCTCCACGCACCGCCAGTGCCATTATAACTTCTTCAAGCGCCGCATTTCCCGCCCGCTCGCCGATACCGTTGATCGTACACTCGATCTGACGAGCACCCGCTTCGATCGCGGCCAAGCTGTTCGCGACGGCAAGTCCAAGATCGTTATGACAATGGACGCTGATCGTCACGTCTTTATCGCCGACAACCTTCTCTTTGATAGTACGGATCAGTTCGCCGTATTCGTTCGGAAGCGAATATCCGACGGTATCCGGAATGTTCAAGACTGTCGCTCCATACGCAACCGCGACATCCAATACCTCGCATAAATAATCTACGTCGCTCCGCGTCGCATCTTCCGCTGAAAACTCGACCTCGTCCGCAAGTCCTGATGCGAGTTTCACGGCGTTCCGAGTCATCTCGATCACTTCGGATCGCGTTTTCTTCAGCTTAAATTCCAGGTGAATGTCCGACGTCGCGACGAACGTATGAATTCGCGATTTCGCAGCCGGCTTAAGTGCTTCACCGGCGCGTACCACATCCGCTTCAACTGTACGCGCAAGTGCGGCGACTCTTGTCTTTTTACAAAGCTTTGCTATTTCGTTAACTGACTCGAAATCCCCGTCAGAAGCGATCGGGAAACCGGCTTCAATA
>DAIOWA010000494.1:0-3051 GCA_036758705.1 Pyrinomonadaceae bacterium
TGCGATCGGGTCGGTTTCCTTTTCTTTGCGACCTTGGTGTCCCGCCTTCGCGTCCTTTGTGTTAAAAAAAGAATTTCTTAACACAAAGAACACATGGAAATTCAAACTGACCCACTAATGTGTGCGATCGAGCCACCTGATGTTTGGCATTTAATCAATATAATCCGTGTTGACGAACGTGCGCCGCAACCTGCGGAAATCGGCAGAAATAAACTTCACTTAAACTTCGCTGAAAGAGGCATAGGTGCCACAGGACGCCCGCAAAAGCCCTCAAAATGCCGTGCGGCGTACGTTCGAGATATGTCCGAAGAAAAAAATAAAAGCATTGATCGAGACCCTTTCGAAGCTTCGATCAATGCCCTTAATAAGTGAAAAAGAGGATTTACCTCCGGTGGAGACTTTCGCCCTCACTCGCTTATTTAGATTTCCATTCCCGCCAATTTATCAAGCCTATTTCTTCGGCCGCTCGTTGGCTTTCAGGACGCGCTTTCTCAAGCGGATGGCTTTCGGCGTTACCTCGATCAGTTCGTCGTCGGCGATGAATTCCAGAGCACGCTCCAGGGACATTTCGCGGACGGGTACCAGGCGCATGGCTTCGTCGGCGGAGGTGGTCCGCATGTTGGAGAGTTTCTTTTCTTTGATCGCGTTGACGTCGAGGTCGACGGCCCGGGCGTTTTCGCCGACGATCATTCCTTCATAGACCTTTATCTGGGGCTTGACGAAGAGCGTGCCGCGTTCCTGCAGGTTGTAGAGAGCGTAGGTGTTCGTTTCGCCCATGCGGTCGGCAACGAGCGATCCCGTCTGGCGGCCTTTCAGTTCGCCCTGCCATTTATCAAATCGTAGAAAGATCGTATTGAGAAGGCCGGTACCTTTTGTCTCGGTCAGGAACTCGCCGCGAAAACCGATCAGGCCGCGTGACGGGACTTCGAATTCGAGCCGGACGCGACCCGAACCGTTGTTGATCATCTTGGTCATCTGGCCCTTGCGGCGGCCCATTGCCTCCGTGACGACGCCGATAAATTCGTCCGGCACGTCGATCACGACCTGCTCGATCGGTTCCTGCAATTCGCCGGTGGTTTCGTCGTTTCTGGTGATGACCTCGGGCTTTGAGACCTGTACTTCATAGCCCTCGCGGCGCATCATCTCGATCAGGATCGCGAGCTGCAGTTCGCCGCGGCCGGATACCTTGAACTGCTCGGCCTGCTCCATTTGCTGAACGCGAAGGGCAACGTTGCCGAGAAGTTCCTTGTCGAGGCGGTCCTTGATCTGACGCGAGGTGACGAACTTTCCGTCGATGCCGGAGAAGGGAGAGGTGTTGACGCCGAAGATCATCGAGATGGTCGGCTCATCGACAGCGATCACCGGAAGCGGTTTCGGATTGTCGACGGTCGTGATCGTCTCGCCGATGTTGATATCGTCGAACCCCGCAAGTGCGACGATCTCGCCAACACCTGCGGTTTCAGTAACGGTTCGTTCGAGTCCCTCGAAAACGAACAGCTCTTTTACACGAGTCTTCTGCGTCGAGCCGTCAACCTTGGCGACGATCACTTCCTGATTCTTCGAGATCGTTCCCGAGAACATTCGGCCGATCGCAAGGCGGCCGACGAACGGGTTGTAGTCGATGTTCGCGACGAGAAGCTGAAGCGAATCTTCGCGGATCGGTTTCGGTGCCGGGATCGTCTCGATCACCTGATCGAACAGCGGAACGAGATTCTTCGATTCGTCGGCAAGATTCTTTTTCGCTATGCCGTCCCGCGAGATCGAATAGAGGATCGGAAATTCGATCTGCTGATCGTTCGCACCGAGGTCGATGAAAAGGTCGTAGATCTCATCGACAACTTCTTCGGGCCGTGCATCCTGGCGGTCGATCTTGTTGACGAGGGCGATGCAGGGAAGTTTGAGTTCGAGCGCTTTGCGGAGTACGAATCGCGTCTGCGGCAGACATCCTTCGGCCGAATCGACGAGCAGAACGATGCCATCAACCATTTTCAAAACTCGCTCCACCTCACCGCCGAAGTCCGCGTGGCCCGGCGTGTCGACGATGTTGATCTTGTAATCGCCATACCGCACGGACGTGTTCTTCGCCATGATGGTAATGCCGCGTTCGCGTTCGAGGTCCATCGAGTCCATGACGCGTTCGGTGACGGTCTCGTTGTCGCGGTACGTGCCCGATTGCTGAAGCATCGCGTCGACAAGCGTCGTCTTACCGTGGTCAACGTGGGCGATGATGGCGATGTTTCTGATCTTATCCGTGGTCAACATAGTCGTAATCCTGAGTCAATACCTTACGTACGGGCTTCCGACCGGCACACAGTGATAATCCCGTGTCAAAAGCGAAACGAGTATCATCCTAAATGTCGCTAAATAACGCAAAGTACGTCAGTCGAAAAGGACTTTTAGAGGAATTCGCAAAAAGATTCTGGAAATGCCGCGGAAATAGGTATTTAGCAGTTGAATCGAGATTATTTGACTGTCTTTCCTGGTAATCGAAGGAGCTTTATGCCCATTTTCCGAACGTTTAAGGCGGTATTTGGTGTCGTAGTCGTGCTGATTTGTATTGTCAACACACCCGCGCAGATTCGACGGACTAAACCTGTCGATGCGCCGGGAGTCGCGACAAGGGAAATGATATCGGGTGACACGAGAAAGCTCGCCGAGACGTTAGTTGCGAGTGCCTCCGAATCTGAATTTCACGGAAGGGTGACGGACGCTGCCGGTAGAAGTGTGAAGGCAGCGAGGATAATGCTTTATTGTCTGGAGACTGATCAAATATACCGGGCAAGCTCTAATACGTTTGGATATTATCAGTTCAAAGGCCTTGCTGATGGTGGAACCTTTCTTGCCTCTATCAGTCATGCCCGCTATATCTTCCTGACGGGTTCTCTATCGTTTACGCTTACCGGCGAGCCAGTTGAGGTCGATTTTCAGGCTGGGAGGATACGCTAGTGCGGTTGGAAGTTAAGCCCGTAGCCAAGGGAAGAATAACTTTTGCTTTAACATTTCTGAAAAAATAAATGGAAATTTTTCAAAGAATGAAACATTTTGGGAGAT
>DAIOWA010000495.1:0-3046 GCA_036758705.1 Pyrinomonadaceae bacterium
ACAACGACGGCATCGCGGATGTCATCGAAGGCAGTGACGCAGATCACGATGGTGCCGGAACTCGGGTTGGGCATCATCGTTCTCACAAACCAACAAGAAGGCGGGGCGTTCAGATCGATAACGAATCAAATACTTGACGGTTATCTCGGCAAATCCGGAAGGGATTGGGTGACTGATCTGTCGGAGGCGCGTAAAAAGAGTCTCGCTTCCGCCAAAACGATGGTCGATTCGGTCAACGCGGAGATCGCTAAGGCACAGTCCGCGGGGGAAAGTACGCTTCAGCCTTCGACGATCTCGGGAACCTACAATGACGCGTGGCTTGGAGACGTAACGATAGCTCCGGTGAACGGAAAACTGCGATTCACGTCGAAGCGTTCTCCAGGGCTCGCGGGAGACATGGTTCCGTTCAAAGCGAATACGTACGTCGTGAAATGGGATGACCGAAGTATGGATGCGGACGCGTTCGTAAACTTCGAACTCGATATGAATGGCCAGACAAAGGGCTTCACTATGAAAGCTGTTTCGCCGCTTACCGACTTCAGCTATGATTTTCACGATCTCGAATTTCGACGGCGTTAGTGTTTTTGCGACAAACGGTCGTCAAGCATTTCTTTATGATTCCGGCATTCAACAAGGAGATGGATGCCTATCTCTGGATCGTATTTTCTTTCGGCGAACACCCAGCGGCACCCAAAAGCTATCTTCGAAGTGAGGGCCAATCCACGTTTTTCAAAGTAATGAAAGCTCAGTTAGCCGCATTCGCCGGGTCGATTTGGATCATCCTCTTACTGAGCGCTGCAACGACACTAGGACAACAAGCTTCGCAGAATCCGTCGCCGATGACGGACACTACCAGGCCGCATCCGAGGATCGAAAAGACAGAGGTTCGGGGACGACGGATACCGCTCAGCTCTCTAAAAGGTGCCGTCCTCTTCGCAGGTGATCGAGTGCGGGCTGAAAAGCCGGTTCCGTTGATAATTCATTTTCATGGTGCTCAATGGCTGATGGAGTATCACATCGCCAGGCATTTTCCGAAGGCCGCGCTAATTACCGTCAACCTTGGGTCTGGTTCGCGAGTTTACGGTGAACCGTTTACTCAGTCCGAAACATTTCAAACAATGATCGACGAGGCTGCTGAGGAACTGCAGTTGAAGAAGGACTGGTCATCGATCACACTAGTCGGTTTTTCAGCCGGTTACGGTTCGATCCGCGCGATCCTTCGGCAACCCGAATATTTCCGGAAGGTCGACAATGTTCTTTTGCTCGACGGCATTCATGCGAGCTACGTTCCCGAAGGGAAACGTTTGGCGGACGGCGGTGTGATCAAAGCTGATGATCTCGATTCGTACGTTAGTTTCGCGCGTGAGGCGGTCGCGGGAAGGAAAGGGTTCGTGATCTCGCATTCGGAGATCTTCCCTGGAACGTACGCCAGCACGACAGAGTGCGTAGATTACCTGCTCTCTAGCCTCGGCCTAAAACGCGTAGCGACGCTGAAAGGCGGTCCGGCGGGTATGCAGCAGCTGAGTGAGGTCAACGCAAAGCGGTTCCGAATTTTCGGCTATGCCGGAAATACGGGAGCGGATCATGGTGATCAGCTTCAGGCAATGCCTTACTGGCTCAAGGTTTTCGACATCAAATTACGATGATCCGACTCGCCGAGCGCGAATTGAATACAAAGTACGGCAGATTCAACGAGTATCTGTACCATGACGGTAATCGTGAATCAATAACGTTGGTAGTGGGTGATGTTCGGGGAGGGAGCGACGTTCTCTGCCGTATACATTCCGCATGCATCAGCGGACACGTATTCAACAGCGTCGAGTGTGATTGTGCTGCGGAGGTGGCCGCCGCCCAAAATACGGTCCAGTCGGTTGGGCGCGGCGTGATCATCTATCTCGATCATGAAGGTAAGGGCAACGGACATCTGGCGCTGATGAAAAGCATTCCTTTCAAACTCGAAGGCTTCAGTCAGGCGGAGGCGTATGAAAAGGCCGGATATTCGGCGGATGCTCGCTCATATCGGCCGGCTGCAGCGATCCTTTCGGACCTCGGGATCGTCTCGATCGAGTTGCTGACTGAGAATACGGCAAAGGCCGATGACCTGAGAGCCGTCGGAATTACGATATCCAATGTGAAGCCGTCGGAGATTGATAAATGATCTACGCAGACATATCGCTAGCCCGGAAACTTGAACGAACGGAAGGCCGGGCAAACCTGGACTTTGTCGAAACTCGAGCCAAGCTTGATCCGTTGTATGGAGCCGGGTGGAGACAGATAGGCGGAGCGTACGTGCAGTACGACGGAGTCGAATCGCCGCTGACGCAGACATTTGGGTTGGGAATGTTTGAGGAGGCAACGGCGGGCCACTTAGATGAGATCGAGAGTTTTTTGAAGGAACGCGGTGCACGGGTTTTTCACGAGGTAAGCCCATTGGCCGATCAGACGATCCTCACTCTCCTTGGCGAGCGAGGCTATCGTCCCATCGAACTGACCAGCGTAATGTTCCGTGATCTTTCAAGTACGTTGGCGAGTCCGTTGATCTCCAATCCCCATATCTCAACTCGTCAAATCGATGAATCGGACGCGGACCTTTGGGCGGAGACCTCGGCGCGCGGATGGGCGACGATCCATGAGAGTCTTGCCGAGTTTATGCTTGCGTTTGGAAAAGTAGCCGCTCGAACACCAGGCGGACATCCGTTCCTCGCGGAAATGAATGGCGAAGCAGTTGGAGCGGCGGGATTCGGGATCTACGATGATGTGTGCATTCTTGCCGGAGCAGCAACTGTTCCCGAAGCACGCAATCGCGGAGTACAGAATGCGCTACTAGACGCGCGACTTCAGCGTGCAAAAGAATGCGACTGTTCGCTCGCTATGATCTGTGCCCTTCCGGGAAGCCAGTCGCAAAAGAACGCTCAAAAGAACGGCTTCAACGTCGCCTATACCCGTATCAAATGGCAGCTTTTCGAATGATTTAGTTTATACTTACCGGCGGCTCTACTCTTATGAAACGCTGTCCGCAATGCCATCGAGAGTATGATCTTACAAT
>DAIOWA010000496.1:0-3044 GCA_036758705.1 Pyrinomonadaceae bacterium
GGCTTCTGCTGCTGATCGCCGGCGTGGTCGGATCCGCAACGCTCTCCTTTTTCATTAACCTCCGACTGACCGGCAATACTTTGACCGCGCTCACGCAGCGAAACGCACGAGCTGACGCGATTCACCGGGCTCTTACGAACGAAGGCTTCTTTAAGACGACTTCCGTCATCACACTGATCCGAATGTCTGTCGTGATGCCGTTTGCGTTCACGAACTTTTTCCTCGCAGCGGCTCGGGTTCCGGTCTCCTCATATATTCTCGGAACTTTCATCGGAATGCTGCCAAGATCCGGTGCAATGGTGTTGCTCGGGGCGGGGCTTTCCGTACTGACTTTCGATAGTTTTAACGATGTCTGGTTTTTGGTCGCCGGCGTTCCTGCGACCATTATCCTGATGATCGTGATCGGTGTGATCAGCCGTAGAGCCCTTGACCGCCTGACGCTTGAAACTTCGGGGGCGGATATTCAGCCCGAGATGCGATAATTGCTTGCTTTTTTGGCGATTTGGGACGAAAATCATTCAAGCGCCTGCCGGACGCTTCGTGCCGGAATACTTTTTGGAACTTTGAAGCCCGTTGGCTCGTGAAATGAGCCGGAAACAGCTTTGTTTCACTTTCCCTTCGATAGGTCACTAAAACATATGAATCGACCAGCATATCTTCGTGCATTGTCCCTTCTTTTATTGCTTTGCCTTCTATCGCCGACCGCCGCACTTGCGTATGGCGACGGCAAGAAGTTCTTCAAGGAGGGAATGAAACACGAGATCGCCGAGGAATGGGATAAGGCGGCTGAGGCATTCGCTAAGGCGCTTAGCGAGAATCCCCGGAACCCGGAATATCGGCTGCACCTTCAGAGGTCGCTTTTCGAAGCATCGCAGCAATATATGAAGAAGGGACGTACGGCTGCCGAGCAGAAGGACTATGCCGCTGCGTACACATATTTCCGCAAGGCCTATGCTTTTGACCCGGTAAATGAGCTGGCGAAGTCCGAAATGGCACGGATGGTTCGGATGCAGGAAGGAGTCCTGAACGGTGAAGGCAAGGAGCCGAAAGCTGGTGCAGATGTTAAGTTCACGCAGACGGGCTACAATCCGGCCGACGATCCGAAGATGCCGCAGAAGTTTGAGAAGCTTCGCGACATCCCGTTTCCGAGCGGCGTAAATCTTACGTTTCTTATAAAAGAACTGGCTAAAGACCTCGAGCTGAATGTCCTGTTCGATACCGATTCCCGGTTGGATACACGCCAGATCAAGATCGAGTTAAAGAACGTTACCGCCGCGAAGGCGTTGGATTACATCTTTCTTCAGGAAAGTCTTTTCTTCCAGAAGGTCGGCCCGAGGACGATACTTGTGGCCGGCAATCAGCGTCGCACCAATTTCCAGCAGTTGGTTTTGCGGACGTTCTATCTCGCCAACGCAAATCCGAAAGACGTAAAAACGATCATCCAAACCGCGATCCCGCCGCAGCCGGGACGTACGCAGACCATCGTAGTTGAAGATGCGGCGACGAACAGTCTCACGATCCGCGACACGGCTGAGAACATTGCCTTGTTCGAAAGGCTCATCGGCTCGCTTGATAAGGACCGTGCCGAGGTTGTGATGGATGTCGCGATCTATGAAGTTTCGAAAACCGACCTGCTGAAGCTCGGCAACCAGATAGGAACGGAATCTCAGTTGACGACTCTTGGCGGAACTACGAGCGGCGTTGTCGGGCTGGGTGGCAATGATCTATTTGGTAGTTTGAGCCGAGCGACGGCGACGGCCGCCGCCATTCCGTCGGTTTTTGGCGCTGGTATTGTATTGCCGGCGGCAAATCTGGTTGCGTTTCAAAGTAAGGGAAATACCAAGCTTCTCGCCTCCACGCAGATCCACGCATTTAATAACGAAGATTCTTCTGCACGTATCGGACAGCGAGTACCGGTTCGAACCGCCTCATTTTCGCCAGTCGTTGGCTCCGGTGGGAACAACAACGTTTTTGGCGACGTGATCAATTATGAGCAGGTCGGGCTTACACTGAAGTTCAAGCCTATCGTATTCCCTAATCAAGACGTTCAGGTGGCGATGGATATCGAATCCAAGGATGTCGTTGCCGGTGGCACGGATAACAATCCCATCTTCTCCGAACGAAAGATCGTTGGAACCGCTCGCGTACAGAACAACAAGACGCTCCTGCTCGCGAGCGTCGCTCAGGACGTAGAGAGTCGCGGTCGTCAGGGACTTCCGCTTCTCGGGTTGATCCCGATCCTTGGTAGATTGTTCGCCGCCCCGACGCGCGACAACCGCCAGGTAGACATTGTTATCGCGGTTACGCCCAAAGTAATACGTGCTCCTGCGATCCTGCCGGAAGACGAAATCGAACGGCCGACGGGAAGTATGGCCCTGCCGACTAATGGATCACTTGAGGCAATGATCATTCAGGAAGAGCGTGGGGAACAGCTCGCGATGGCTCGTCGTCTGCCGACGAATACCGCTGTGCAGTTGCCCGACCAGCCCTCGGCTCCGGGTTACGTCCGCGGTGCCCAGCCCGATCCGACAACGACAGCAACGACGACAGCAGCCACGGAAGCAACAACAGCCCCGGAAAAGACCGCTGAAAATGCTGTCGCAGCTTCGCCCGGATTGAATCTTAAACCGATCGACACGAGTGCAAAGACGCTCGACATTCGCCAGACATCGGACACAAGCGTCGCGACATCTGAACCGAAGACGGTTGAACCCAAACAGACTTTGTCGGTTGATCAACCCGGCGAAGCTAAAACGCGTTCGACGTCTGCTTCGTCCGCCGAACTCAGCCTTCCATCCTTCTTCAGGGAAATGAAGCGGGGCGATAAGTTAACGATCCCGGTGATGGTCAAGAGTTCGAGCCTGTTCCGCTCCGCGACACTCGGATTGAACTTCGATCCGGAAAAGATCGCTGTCCGGACGGTCACCTTCGGCGACGTGTTCGGTGAATCGAACGCAGCGAAGACGGCTAACCCGTACCTGAACAAGGACGGCAAGATGTTCGTTTCGCTTTCGCTTGAAAGCGGTGTCGCACCCGGCATGTTC
>DAIOWA010000497.1:0-3033 GCA_036758705.1 Pyrinomonadaceae bacterium
AGAAATTCAATGGCGTGCCAGCCCGTCGTGATGTCGCTTTCGTCGCTGAACTGGGCGGGCGCACAAGCCGTCCGCCATCAAGCGCTACCCATTTACCGAGGTACTCTTCCCGATTTTCGTTCAGCCAGAATAGTGATTCGTTTGACCGGTCCGCCGGTGATGGCGCAGCGGAGTGATCGGGACGTTCCCGTTCTTCCTCGAGCCAATTCAAGATTCTGTCCTGCTCGATGGGTGGAAGAGCCTGGATCGATTTCTTGATCTGTTCTAGGTTTGGCGTCATTTACTGGATTTTAGCACAAGTAACAAACTTGGATTCGCGGGATCCGATCCTGAAAATAAAACCCTTCTACCTGCTGCGATCTCGTGTAGATGTTGCCGCGATGCGTGGGGATCTTTACCTTCCTTCCGCCGATCGTCCTGACCGGTGTTGTGTTTGTGCTGCTTCTTATCGGAAGGCTGATGATCGGCCGATCAGCTGATAGCGCGGTTTGAAAATTAGATTGTAGGGGCAGCAACTGTTGCTGCCGGCGGGTGTCTTGCCTGGGAAAAGGAGACAAAGCCGGGCGGGGTCGTGCCCCTACAATTTGTGCGGCGAGCATAAATGCTCGTCGAACACTTTTAGATAGCTTCGGCGCCGAGGCCGCGATTCATGTAGTAATAAAGGTCGTTGAAATCCATCACCGCACGATTCAGGATGAGCGGCAGTTGCGGCATATCGGCTGTGTTGATGATCAGATTCAGATTTCTTAAGAATGCTTCGTGAGCGTTCATCGTCGTGCCCTCGTCTTCGAGGGAGACGAGGAACAGCCGTCGGCGTTCGTTGGAATACATCGCGTTCGCCTTCTGCTGAAGTATCGCGGCACCGCCAAATTCGGCTGCGAAATCGGGCGAGAAGATAACTATCTCCGTCTTCCCTTCACGTAATCTTTCATTCGCTTGTGCCGGCGTCTGCGCGATGTAGACCCGATATCCAGCGTCGCTCAATTTCTGTGCGACCTCGTCCCGTTTCTCGCCAAGGCACAGCAGCACTCGACGCGGCTTTTCTGATGCATCGCTGGACGAGTCAACCTTATCGGTGCCGGTCTTCAATGCCGAAAGCAGCGCTTTGAGGGCGTTGTTTATCTCGTAGTCAGACTGTTTCTCAGCAAAGCTGCCGTTGGTTGTATCGACCGCCGCGGCCGCCTTGTTTTCGGCAAGTTGCTGCACGGTAGCCGACCCCTGGCCGCCCTTGAGATCCTTGTTTGCGCGAAGCATATTCTGGCAACGCGGGCAGCGCACGGTAAAGTTGCCGCTCGGGATCTTGGATTCGTCGAGCTGAAGTGAAACTGAGCAATTGTCGCAGCGAATTATCATGGTCGTATCGTCTGGTCGGGTTATTCCATCATGTCCAAAACGGACGCAGTCGTGGGCATTGCACTAGGCGGCGGCATCACTGAATCAACGACCGGTCGCGCCATGCGGTCCTTGTTGATGTAATCTTCCGTTGACGAAAGGCCCTTGAGCTGGAGCAGCAGGTTGTTCTGGTTTGTTGCGTACGACAGGCCGTCTTCGAGAGTGATGATCTTGTCTTCGATCATCGTGCGTATCACACCGTCGAAATCCTGCATTCCGTCGATCTCGCCGTCACGGATCGCGTCGAGCAATGTCTTGCCCTCGCTCTCGCCTTTCTCGATGTACTCACGCGTACGCGGATTCGATCTCAGGATCTCTACAGCAGCGATACGTCCCTTGCCGTCAGCCCGCGGGATCAGACGCTGTGAGACGATGTAGCGGAAGGTCTGTGCGAGTCGGGTTCGGATAACTTTTTCTTCGTTCTTCGGATAGAGGCCGATGATACGGTCGATGGTCTTGGACGCGTCGATCGTGTGAAGGGTCGATAGCACAAGGTGGCCTGTCTCGGCCGCTTCGAGAGCGATCTCGGTCGTTTCGATGTCACGCATCTCGCCGACGAGGATAACTTTCGGAGCCTGTCGAAGTGCGGCTCTCAATGCCGACGCAAAATCCTTTGTATCCGCACCAACCTCACGCTGGTTGATCGTGCTCTTCTTGTGGTTGTGCAGAAACTCGATCGGGTCTTCGATCGTGACGATGTGATACGACTTGGTCTCGTTGATCTGATCGATGATCGCAGCCAGCGTCGAACTCTTACCCGATCCGGTCGGGCCGGTGAGTAAGACGATGCCGTTGCGGATTCCGCAGACTTCCCTTAACTGCGGCGGAATATTGAGCTGCTCGAACGACGGTATCTCGTGCGGGATCACACGCATCACGATCGAGTAAGAATTTCGCTGCTGGAAGATGTTGACGCGGAATCGGCATTTGCCGGGGAGAGCGTAGCTGAGGTCGGCGGTGCGGGTCTTTGCCAGTTGATGGGCGGCGTCCGGGTTTCCCCGCAAGATCGACATCGCGATCATCTCGGTCTGAAACGCGGTGAGGCGGCCCATGCCGAGCGGCGTGGCGGAATAGAGAGTACCGTTGATCTCAACCTGCGGTTTTTGGCCGCATGAGAAGTTCAGATCGCTGACATTATCAGAGATAAGCAGCATCTGCTCAATGATCGGTGCAACATCTAGCAAACTCATTTTGGTGGAACTGGCTCCCGATTAGGGGCGAGGCTTTGAACTTTGAAGAAGGAAGTCTTTGTACGTGTGAAGCGTTCTGAGGAAAGACGCGTGAAGCAGCGTCGCAAAGCAAGTATCGCTCAATCAAAGCGCGAATTGCAAGATATTTTTATCAATGTTAAACGTTTGCGGCTTCTTGGAGAGCGCAAAAGCGGTCGCCGAGGGCGGTTCCGGGTGCGAAAAGATCGCTGATGACCGCGGCGGAATCGGCTCCTGCGGCTAAAACACTGTGTACGTTCGTGATATCGATCCCGCCGATAGCAACGAGTGGAAAATCGCCGATCGCCTCGCGAACCCGTTTGAGTCCGTCCAATCCGACAACCGGATCGGGATTCTCCTTCGTCGTCGTCGCGAAGATCGGTCCGATGGCAACGTAATCTATAGCCAATCCAGCCGCTTCGATCGCCTGTTC
>DAIOWA010000498.1:0-3032 GCA_036758705.1 Pyrinomonadaceae bacterium
CGCGGACGCCCGAAAGATTCTCCTGCGCACGCGCCGTTATGTCGGAGAAAAATTCCTGGATCTTCTCGAACCGCTTGTGGATCTGTTCGCCCAGGAATTTCACCGTCAGCGACACGAGGGGCAGCGGGATCAGCATCAACAGTGTCAGTTTCACTGAGATATTGAGCAATATCGGCAGGACGATCAGCAGCGCGAAGATGGCCTGAAAGCTATACAAGATCATCGGCCCGACGATCTGACGGACGGCGGCAAGATCGTTCGTCGCACGCGCCATCAGGTCGCCGATGCGGTTGTTGTGAAAAAATTCGAGCGGCTGATGGACGAGCGACGCATAGAACGCTTCGCGCATATCGTACTCAATATGTCGCGAGGCGTTGATCAGCAGTCGACGCTGAAGAAAGAGAAAGATGCCGCTGCAGAAATTGGCGGCGAGAATGACTAGCGGATAATATGCGATCTTCTGCCACGTGATCCCGGCCGCAAGGTCATCCACAGCCATTCCGACGAGATACGGAACGAGCAGTCCGAAGCTCATCGAGACCAGGATGCAAGAAATGCCGAGAGCGATCGACCACCGATACGGGCCGAAATAGCGGGCAAATTGTTTCAGTACCTCTCTCAATTCTCGATCCGTGTATAGGTGGATAATCCCGTCGCGATAAGTTTACCTGTTTCGTTATGAACCTCTGCCGAAACGGTAAAGATCCGCTTACCGGGTCGCACAACGCGAGCCGTACAGATGGCCTTGCCCTCGGTATGCGGGCGAAGGTAATGGGCTGTGAGATCGATCGTCGCGGTTGGTTCGGTATCAGTCAGATACGTGCGAACCGCGAACGCCATCGCGGTGTCGATCAGCGTTGCCGTAACGCCTCCATGAAGTACGCCACTTGGCTGTTTGAGATCGTCTCGCATTTCGATCTCGATCACCGCCTCGTTCGGCCGCATATCGACGAGCCGCATTCCCATCAGCTTTGCGAACGGCAGGTTGTTAAGTTTGTCCGCGGCGAATTGCCGCCGCTCTTCAGAGAATTCCATCGTCATTGTCGGCTGAACACGTTCCACGCAAGCTTTCGATACCCGGCGGGCACGACGAAGATCGCGTCGTCAACTTCAAGAGTAAAGTTCCGCATCTCGAATGCAAACCCGCCATCGAATTCGTGCCGGACGACCATCTTTATGTTGGTGTCATATACGACTGTCGATGAAGTCGTCGAACCTTCGATGGTAACCGTGTAACGTTCGAGCGTGCCTTCGGTCCCAAGCTTTTCGATCTTCGCGGGCTCCTTTTCGTTCAGTAGCGACGTTGTGAGATCGGCGATGAACGGCGGTTGCGTATCAGGTCCGGTCACCGGAGGTTCGGCGTATTGTTTCGACGTGTGATCGAGATATACGAGCTTGTCGGTTTGGATTATCGACCGGGTTGCCTTCTCGCCCGCGAAAGTGTCGATCCTGGATCGTCCGGCTTTTCGAGCGAAATGCGATCTCGTTTCGCTTTGGTCCGCGATCGTGACAAAGTCCGCCTGATACGTTTCCGGCTCCCTCGTTTCGAACGGGATCCCCGTATCGGGAGGAGCGACGGCAGTCGGCGATACCGCGACCGGATCAGCAGGACGGAGCCATGAACAACCAACCGCGGTGATCAATAGGATCGAAAATGCAATTGCGGCAGCTTGTTGATTTGACAAGAACATCGAAAGAAATGGAAGTTTATCATAACGAAATTATCCGAACATGAGCTTGAACAAATGGCAGGCAAAATTCATTCTCGGCGGGGCCGCCGTTTTGCCGATCTCACCTTTTCTATACATTCAGGGCAGAATCACACGCTGGAAGGTCGGCCTTTTGCCGGAAGCAAGTGATCCGGCCGGGACCGCCGGCGAAGGCGGTGAATCGGTCACACTCCTTGTGCTCGGCGAATCCACGGTTGCCGGACTCGGTGCACGAACGCACGAACTCGCTCTCGGCGGACAATTTGCTAAAGGACTCAGTGAACGGATCGGTAAGGCCGTGAATTGGACCGTCGTCGGACGGAACGGCGTAACGGCCCGACGGACGATCGACGAACTATTGCCGCTGGTTCCTAAGGAGAAGTTCAATTACGTCCTGCTTGGTATCGGCGGCAACGACGTGATGAAGCTGAGCAGTCCGAAAAAGTGGCGGCGCGACATGCTTGATTTGATCGGGCTTGTGCGAGAGGCAAATCCCGAAGCCGTCATCTTCATCTCGAACTGTCCGATGATCGTCCATTCGCCGATCATGCCGCAGCCGATCAAGGGCATTCTGTGGAGCCTTTCGAAGATGCACAACGCGAACATCCTTGAGTTCACCTCCGGAATGGATCGCCTGTACTATTATCCGCAGCCGGTCGATGTGGACTTTGACGGATTCTGGGCTGACGGCATTCACCCGTCGGAAAAGGGCTATCGAGATTGGGCGGCCGCTATGCTAAAGCATTTCGACAAACATCATAAATGGTAGAGCCGTCAGAAACTCTCACCGAACTGCTGGCGACGCATTTCGAGTGGCTCGCGATCTATTCTGAAGGCCGAGCCTATCCGCTGCGCGCCGATGAGATCGAGATCGAAGAATCAGTCGAAAAGACATTCATCGGACTCCACGACGAAAAAGGATTTCGCACCTGGAGGGTACACAAGGCCTTGCGTGAAGACAGCGAGATCGTGCTCGATCTTTCGCGAAGTCTCGGTACCAAGCGTCAAACTGTTCGTCTGATCCCGCGAACACCGGCCGCCGAGCTTGCCCGCGATGTCGAACTCGCGCGGCTGCTCAGAGCAAACGAGATCGCGAAACTTGTAGAAACGAATTACACTGCGCTTCATATCGTCCGCGTCGCCCTCAACGAATCGAACGGCCGCATGGCGAACATCCTCGTTGAATCGCCGAACAAAGAACAGACCGCCGTACTCGCCGACGTGACCAACGGCCTGACAGCGGAGAACCTTCTCGCCTCTGCGTTCCTTTGGCTTGATCGAATGAACGCGAGGCGGAAGAAACCCGTTTTGAGTGTATGGATC
>DAIOWA010000499.1:0-3029 GCA_036758705.1 Pyrinomonadaceae bacterium
TTGTCAAAAGTACGCGATTCCTTTAGCAACCAGAGACGCAACCACTGATCCGCGTGATAGTCCACAACTCCTTGGTACGGTGGAGATGTGAAAAGGAGTGAGTACTTCTGGGTCGATTCATTGGTCGTTCGGATCACGTCGTTAAGGCGTTTGGTGCTGTCGCCCAAATACACCTTCGCGGCCCCTTTTGTTTCAGGGATACCCTTCGCATATCTCCAATTAATTTTTTCGGTGATGAAATTCTTAGCGTCGTACACGGGAGGCTCTGCGTAACCGTTCGCCTTCCACCAACGTATCGAGTACGCCGCCGACATTGCTTTAGTCTGCCGCATTTGGTTCGAGAGTCCTTCACCTTTCTTTCCGTGGAGATTGACGAGAATAACGGACATCAATGAGGCATCGATTTTGCTTCTCCTCCAGTTCAGAATCTCTCGAGCCGCTGCCAGGAACTTTAACACCGGAGCGGAATAGCAGTAGTGGAAGAACTCAGGAAGGTTATCTATAGAGTGCTGCTCGCTCGCGTCGCAAACGTCTTTCAGTCTCTCCAGTACTAGGGCCTTTGGTGCTGGTGAAAGCTTGGTCTTACCATAAAGCCAACCAACCGGATTTATCTCAATGCCCGTTGCATTGCGGCCCAAAACAGCACCTGCGTACACAACGGAAAACCGTCCGGCAAATGGATCTAAAATATAGTCGCCCGGCTTCGAGTAACGATCAACGATCTCAAAGACAAACTCGATCGGGAACATTGCGTAGTATGGGCCAAACGTGGCCCAACGACTTATGGCGGTAGAGCTGCCGGTCACCTTTCCAATAGTTGGAAGAATCGTCATGCTTCCTCGCTACGCCGTCGGATTTCCCGAGCGATATCATCAAAAATTCTCTTGCCAAGGTTCATCGGAATCGCGGCTTCTGCGTGAGCTGAAACAAGAGGCGAAACTGAGTTGGGGTAACGGTTCGAAACAAGTTTGTCCAATAGGGCGGTGGCGTCTCTCAGCCTTGGGAAACTTGCGAGTTCGTCCGAAGCAAAGTACGCGCGACCGGCCGCATCATTCTTCGGAGTTCGGAAGTGAGCCAGATTCGCAACGAGAATCTGACCCGATTTCGCCTTGTAGAAGATCTTCCTTCCAAAATATGTATCAATCCCATAAGGCTTGTCGCTGTCGGAAAACCGAATGTGCTTCTTGATGTAAGGGTCGTTTAGCAGGAGAGCATGACTTCGTGGAAACCAATCGGGAGTTCCATCCTTCGCAGTGTCCAGATCGACGAAATGGTTAAAAAAGGTTCCCGATTTCTCTATACCGATGATGAGCATGTCGTTGCCGTTGATAACCTTCTGAGCTTCGTTAATCCGCTTAAGTTCAGCGGCAATCGGTTTGGAGAGCCAAGCGGAAGTGCTAAATACTGCAAGTGGACCGTCTACAATGAAAGCGACCCGCTTTAGTGTCGACAGCCACCCCCGCTTTTCGAAGGCACGCAGTACATGGACAAGCCAGAGCTTTTCCGTAGCGGATCGGATTTGCCCAAACATTTCGCCACTCGATCCACCGTCATTAAGTAATTCGTGCACACGAAGCGCATCCGTTGAAAACAAAGCCTGACCGCTTGTTGGGCACGCGTGTTCACCCATTGCATACTTCATCGGTGAGCTTACACCGTCAATTGGGCTACTCGGTGGATTCTTGGCCAAATCTGGAATCGCCGACTGCAACAGGTGTTCATAGGTGTCAAGAAGTGTTTCCTCGCTAAACGATATGCTCGTTTGGCCAAATTCCTCAAAAACCCGCCGCCGAAGAGAGGTCCTAGCGTTTAGTTCTCCCTTAGAAACGACATTGCAACCAGGAAATACAGTCTCGATTGATTCGACTTTCTCCGTCGTGCGAAATTCTCTGGGTGAAATAAACTCATGCTTCTGCAGTTCGCCCACCTTCTTGATGTCAATCAGGACACTGGCGACTGTTATGTATCCGAGTTCGGCACCTGGATAGCCGTTCTGCGCTTTGGCTATTAGTTCGCCTCCGTCGAACGCTAAGATCAGATCCGGTTCGATGTCGCTAGCCGGCAACGAAGGGCAGTCGACAAGCTTGCCAGCAAGCGATTCACGTTCTTCAGTTGGGTTGTGAATAACAACCTGGTTCTCGAACTCCTGAACCTTTGCACTCTCCCGAAGCCGCCGCAACGGCTCATAACTGGCATATTCCCCCTCGAAACTCATTTCGTGCCAACCTCAAACCTATCGATCTGTACTGGAATTACAAACGGATTGCTCAGGGTTTTCACCCGAAGAAAACCCTTATCTTGTGCTCTACGGATTGACGGTTCAAAATCCGCGAAGTCGTAATATTTGGTTAACTCCTTAGTTTCGTCAGTGTTGTTAAGGTGCGCAATGAACCAATTGGAGGTGTTCTTTAGAATATTGCGCTGAATGCTACTGACCTCTTGCGTTGCGTAAACCATGCCAATCCGATATTTCGCTCCCTCCTTCGCAGTTCTTACCCACACGTCCGACAAATCCAAGTCGTTTCCGGCAGGCAGAATGTTATGGGCTTCCTCAATGTAGATTAGGATTTCCGGGATGTTCAATTCTCCTCGAACGAAGCGTCGCTGATTCTCGCGGAATATCTTGGTCATTATCCTACGGGATGACGATTTGTTTAGTTCAGGCTCCCCAGTAGACTGGTCGACGATAACTAGCCTGCCCGCAACTAGGTGATTGTAAATGTCTTCAGCGTAATCTGCGGTGGTGTCGGCACTGTGTTGCTCGCGAGCTTTTCCTATTCTTCGCGTACCGTTTGGATACTGAAAGAGTCCAATTATCTTTTTTAGATCCTCGTCGGCCCATCGCTCTCCCGAACCGCCCGACCGATTGACGTAGGTTGTTTCAAATGACTGATATCCACTGTTCGAGTCGCGGACAAACTTGTCTAGACCTTCAAAAGCATTAGCTACCTGTGCCCAAGACGGAGTCGTGCTCTCAAATACATTCGCGGCCGACTGATACTCTGGTGCGTTCGTACTTGTACTAGTCC
>DAIOWA010000500.1:0-3019 GCA_036758705.1 Pyrinomonadaceae bacterium
GTGCACGATTCTCGCTAAGTCGTTTGTTCATCGCGGTACCGCCTTCTGACGAAGCGAAACCGGTGATCTCGATCTGATAGCCCTTGAGTGTCATCGCCTGATTAGCGACCGCGTCGAGCTTTTCTTTGCCCTCGGCCGAAAGAACAGCACTGCCTACGCGGAAGTTAACCGTCTCGGTCGACTGGACGACGTAATCATCAAGTGCGGTGATACGTTCGTTGGTAGCATTGACGCCCGCAACTGCCGCATCAGCCGTTTCCTGTGCAGCTCTCGCTCCGCCGCGTGCGGCGTTCGAGATCGCCATCAGCTCATCGATCTGACCCGACAGACGCTGTGCGTTCTGTTCAGCCGCCGTCAAGCGGGTTTCCGCCGGTCCAACTCGCGTATCGATCGACTGTGCGACCTTGAAGTCATCTTTGTCGAAGCGGATCTTGCTGGCAGTCAGAGCTCCTGAACCGTCTCCGCGGCCTTCAGCCTCGAGATAGAGTCCGCGAACGAGCTGAGTGCTGGCAATGCGGTCACCGCCGCCAAACCATCCACCTTTCGTCTTGATGCTGCTCTCCGGTGAGATCACGACGCGAGTGTCAACACCCGTTGTGTCACGCAGAATGAAGGACTGATCATCGTCCCGAGCCACGATCGCTCCCTTAAGCTTGTACTTCTGGCCTGCGGTCAGCGTACGAAGCTGTGCATCCTGAGCAAATACGGCACCGGCGGTAATAGCAAACGCCAATAAAATCCCTGCTAGTTTTTTCATAACTTTTGAACTCCTCGCGATATGTGCAATTTCAAATTTATTGCGAAACCCTCGATAGACGCCTGAACGATGTCGAAAGTTGTATCGTTTTCGTACAAGACTTTCGTATTCTCCCCGACAAACACCCGTCAAATACCTAACGCGAATTTCCGCTGCAGGTTGTCTAAACAAGCACCGTGCCATTCGACTCGTGGGTCGATCAAAACTCTGTTAACCCTAGATTGTTCAATGATTTAACCAGATCGAGCAAGTAACGGATGAAAATGAAGATGTATGATTTACATACGGGTTTGGTAAGCCAGGATCGCCGCCGTGTCCGATTCTGTTGCAACCATTTTGCGAGTTAAGGCGGTTCGCCGGAAAACCTCAAGTACTAGGTGAGATAATACACAAGAATATCCATAAATCAAGCGCTTTCTTTGCGCCGGATCAGAGTGAAAACTCGGCAGTTTCCAGATATTCCTTCATGAAGGAAAGGAATTGCTCTGCATCAGCTCCGTCCACAATGCGATGATCGTAGGTAAGCGCAAAGTAAGCCATGCTGCGGATCGCAATGTAGTCGTCGCCGTCGGGTGTGGTCAGGACCTTCGGCCGCTTCTCGATCGTGCCGACGCAGAGGATCGCGACCTGAGGCTGGTTGATGATCGGTGTGCCGAAAAGGCCGCCAAAGACGCCGGGATTCGTGATAGTAAATGTGCCGCCCGTAACTTCGTCAGGATTGAGCTTTTTCGTACGCGCACGATCGGCAAGGTCATTCGCGGTGAGAGCCAATCCCGAAAGCGACAACGTATCGGCCTTTCGAATCACAGGCACGATCAGCCCCCAATCGAGAGCGACTGCCATCCCAAGATTGATATCGCCCTTATAGACGATGTTCTCGCCATCGACCTGCGAATTGACGATCGGGAATTTGCGGATCGCGTTCGTCACGGCCTGGAAGATGAACGGCATATACGTCAGCTTCGTGCCGTAGCGTTCGACAAACGCGGACTTGTTCTTGTCGCGAAACTTCGCGACGTTCGTCATATCGATCTCGTAGACGCTCGTCACGTGAGCCGACGTCTGCTTCGAGAACGTCATATGCTCAGAGATTTTCTTCCGCATCACGGACATCTTCTCGACTCGGTCCCCAGCGGATGTCGTGATCGGTGCGGCTGCGTAGTTCGACGGGGCCGCCGCCTTCTGCTGTGCTGTCGCCGGTGTCGCCGATCCTTTGATCAGCAGGTCTTCCGGACGCAAAGCCGCTCCTGTTTCGAGGAACGACATAATGTCGTCTTTAGTTACACGGCCGCTGAGTCCCGAGCCGGGAATCCGCGTGATATCTATGCCGTGTTCTTTCGCTATGCTGCGAACCAGCGGGCTGCTCTTCGTTCGGCGAAGGTCGTCGACGGTAGCATTGCCGTTTCCTGTTGAGGCGGCTGCGACAGATTTCACTTGAGGGGCTTCTACCTTTACTTCCCCACCCGCTACCGCAGGTGGTACCGACGGAGTTGGTGCTTCAGACTTTGGACTTTGGACCTGTGGACTTTGGACCACCGAAGCACCGGACGCTCCCACAAGGGCGAGTACGGCTCCGACTTCGACGGTCTGGCCTTCCTCGACGTTGATCGAAAGAAGCTTTCCGGCCGCCGGTGACGGCACTTCAGCATCGACCTTGTCAGTAGAGATCTCGAGTAGCGGTTCGTCCTTCGCAATATCGTCGCCGACCGCCTTAAGCCATTTCGATACGGTTCCCTCGGTTATCGATTCGCCCATCTGCGGCATCACGACCTCAACCGATTGCGGATCGGTGATTTCGGATTGCGGTATGTCAGCGGGCTGGCTGATCTCCGCTGAGGGCGCTGATACCGCATCCGCGATGATCGCCGGGGCGGGAACATCTTCCACAGCAACCGGAGCGACCGATTCAGACTTTGGACTTTGGACCTCAGACTTTGGACTCGGCGAAGCAGCGACTTCTCCCTCCGCACCGATCGTCGCCAATACCGTTCCAACCTCAACGGTCTCGCCTTCCTGGTGACGGATCTCTAAAAGCGTGCCGGCGGCGGGTGACGGAACCTCGGCATCGACCTTATCGGTCGAGATCTCGAGGATAGCCTCGTCCTTCTCGATCTTATCGCCAACGGCCTTAAGCCATTTGGATACAGTACCTTCGGTGATCGATTCGCCCATCTGGGGCATTACGACTTCTACGCTCATAGGTGCTCCGTGCGGTATAAATGGGATTTATACTATGCAAATTCAAACTATTAGGATACTAGA
>DAIOWA010000501.1:0-3015 GCA_036758705.1 Pyrinomonadaceae bacterium
CCAATTCTCGAAAAAATAGAGTCAGACAATTCTACCAAGTGTCAGCCCGCCGACCATTACCCGGGAAGGATCAAATATGAGCGGGACAACCAACTTAGTGAGCCCCGTAAGGACTTCAATTTCAAAAAATTCGAGAATTTGAATTTTTTGGCCGTAGAGAAAAGGAAATGCACCGGCCAAACATTGTAATTCCTGACCGAAAATCCATCTTTTCCGATTTTTGCTGGTTTCGAGACTCAGGTCTCATCTGCTCGACCTCTCAAAACACACCTGCAATCTTCCTATCGAGAAACTGGTATGCACGTTGCAAATACCTTTGCGACCATACGATTTATTGAGATCGTATCGATTCGAGATACTGAATTTTTTGAACGGGAGCGTCCAGATCAGACCTGAGTTCGATCGGGTTCTTCGGTTCATTTGTTTGCGAAATACTACTCGCAAGGAACCATAATTATGAAGTACAAACGTAGTCTTTCTAATCTTCTGATGTCCGCTGCGGTGCTGTCATTCTTCGTAATGGGCGCGATCGGACAAACGACGACGACCGGTGAGGTTGTCGGTGTGGTGAACGACCAGAATGGAGCGGTAGTACCAAACGCCGCCGTTACCCTGGGCGGTCCGAACCTTATTCGCTCGCTTACCGCCAACGCGGACGCACAAGGCGGTTTCCGCTTCGGCTCGGTCCCGCCCGGGCGCTATACGGTTGAAACGGCCGCCACGTCGGGCTTCGCTGCATTCAAAGTTGAGAATGTAGAAGTAAACCTCGGGCGCACAACGACGGCGAACATTACCTTGAATGCCGCCGGTGCGACGGGGGTCGTGGATGTGATCGGAACCACGCCGGAGATCGACCAGAGCAGCAACACGACGGGCTCGAACATATCGACGGAGTTCTTCTCGAACATTCCTACGTCGCGAACCGTGCAGGGGCTTTATACCATCGCGCCAACCGTCGCCCGGTCTGGCCTTAGGGATGCTTCAGGACGCGAACGCGACCCATCCGTTGCCGGATCTTCCGGACCGGAAAACAGTTATATCCTTGACGGCATCAACACGACCGATCCGGCCTTTGGCGGCGGTGGTGCGAATCTGCCGTTCGAATTCGTTCAGGAAGTCGAGATCAAGACGGGGGCCTATGGTGCCGACCTCGGGCTCTCGACGGGCGGCATTTTTAACGTGATCACGAAGTCAGGTGGAAATGATTTCCGCGGCGACGCATTCGCGTACGGGCTGCCAAAGAAGTTTGTCCGCGACACAAAGAATTTTCCGTTCACCGGCATTGCTCCAAACGGATATTCTGAACTCGACGCCGGATTCGACATCGGCGGCCCGATCGTCAAAAATCGCCTGACCTTCTTCGGCGCTTTTAATCCGCAGTACAGAACCAATCACTATCTGACGCAGACTTTCCGCCGCGAAGTGGAAGGCAAGATCACGACGCCGTTCTATTCGGGTAAGGTGTCCTGGCTCGTCAACGATAAGCACACCGCGACGTTCTCCACTTTCGGAGACTTTACGAAAGAAGAAGGCCATCTGTACGGGCAGAATCTCCTCGTCGTCGCCGGTTTCGGTGCTAACCCGGCCAGCTTTATGGGCACTCGCGAAACGGGCGGCCATAACTACGCAGCACGCGTCAATTCGAATTTCAGCCAGAACTTTCTCGGCGAATTCTCATTCGGAATGCACTTTCAGCGAAACAATCTGATCCCAGATCAGTCGGTAGCAGATGTTGCTCTGATCACAGACTCGTTCGCGATCCTTCGCGGCGACGGAACGGTGGCGCCGATCACGCAGACGAGTGTGCTTGCAGGCACCACTAACACGGTTGATGGCGACGGTGTGCTCACCCCGACTCCGGGAACTAATACCGGATTCATCGATTTCGTTTACGCACCGGGGAGCAGTCTGCAGCGTAATTTTGTCCAGGATGGGTTCGGCCTGTACCAGGATCAAAAGCGGAACCGCTGGGAAGCAGCGGCCCGTCTCCAGAACACCATCGGCAACCATACCGTGAAATACGGATTTGAGTTCTATAAGAACAGCTACGACATCGCCCAGGCATCAACGGGTCCGAACAACGTGTTCGCGAATCCGCTTGCCGTCGCACCCCGCAACGGCGAAGATCTGGACAATCGTACAGTTGCCGGCTTCCGCGTGACCAACAACTGGACGGTTTGCACGACGCGGGCAACCAACATCGTATGTCCGTATACGAACTTCGATCCAGCCGGTAACCCAGTTGCCAGCATCGGACAAGGCATCCTTGCTCCGCTTGTCGGCTCGGGCCAGCTTCCCGCCGGCATCACCGGCGTCGTCGCTGGTGATATCACCGAAGACGAAGCTCTGGACAATCCGTTCCTCGTTCGCGTAACGACCCGCGTTCGCGATTTTCAGCTTAACGCGCAAACTTACACGAACGTCGAGAGCTTCTACGTTCAGGACGACTGGAAGATCGCGAGAAATCTTCAGCTCAACCTGGGCGTAAGGTGGGACTACCAACAGTCATACGGCAACGGCGGTGAGAGCTATCTGAAACTGAACAAGTTTAAGGATAACCTTCAGCCGCGGCTTGGTTTCTCCTGGGATCCTTTCGGCAAGGGAAAGACAAAGCTGTTCGCAAATTATGCTCGCTTTGTCGAAACACCGATCCCGCTCGATATCAACGTTCGGGCTGGCAGCGAGAATAGTCAGACTGACAAGAATTTCAATGTCAGCCGTGTAAACGCCCCGCTCAGCTCGACGGTCGCGACCGGTTTCGGCACCCGCAATCTTGGTGCGGCCCCGACTCCGATCGACGTAGGATTGAAACCGCAAACAGTGAACGAATGGACGGCCGGATTCGAACATGAACTCAAAAAGAATCTGACCTTCGGATTCCGCGGCATCTACCGGGCGCAAGGTTCGGTGATCGAGGACGGATCGTTTGACGATGGAGACACATATTTCCTCTTCAACCCCGGTGAGCCAGTTGATCCTCCGGATGGCGGCGTTAATGGAAACACGGAGTTTCTG
>DAIOWA010000502.1:0-3002 GCA_036758705.1 Pyrinomonadaceae bacterium
AACGAACACGGCGTAAATACCGTATAGCTCTATGATCTGTGAAAGCTGATCCATAAGGGGGCGGAATCGTTGGCGGTTTGGTGGCTTCTGCAAGATTAGCTTTCGCGCTTCGATACGTCAATGAAACGCCACGCCTCGGGTTTGATTGACACTCTAGCCCCTACTGTCTAATAATCGCGGTGACCAGGCGATAATATATGTCTTCTCCAGGCAAAACCCTCGGCGTCGAAGTATCCGCAAATTTTCTGCGCGCCGTTACCGTAGATGCCAATGGCAAAGTCTCCGAACCGATCGTTGAGCATCGATTCGACGGCTCGGATCCGCTTGACCGGATCGTCGAGTTCGTTCGAACAGCGGCCGACAAACTCGGTCCGGTCGACGCGGTCGGCGTTGCGATCCCGGGGCTTATCAATCGGCAAAATGGCGGTGTCGCGTATTCCGCGAACATCCCCGAGACATCATCTCTGAATATTGCCGAAGCCGTCGGGACGGCGGCCGGCGTGCCGGTGATACTTGAGAACGACGCGAATGCGGCTGCGGTTGCCGAATACAACCTCGGAGCCGGAAAGGGAAGCCGCAGTATGTTTTACGCGACTATCGGCGGCGGCGTCGGCGGTGCTTTCGTACTTGACGGCAAACTCTGGGAAGGAGCTGGCGGCTACGCGGGCGAATTTGGCTACATCGCGATTGATTCGGAAGGAACTCGCCTCGAAGAGCTGGCGTCGACCCCGAACATCGTACGTCGCACGCGTAACCGGTTCAATCGAGACAGCACGTCGTCGCTCGGCAAGCTGTCCGAAGAGCGGATCGGGATCGCCGAGATCGTAAAAGCCGCTGAAGAGGGAGACGAGTTTGCCCGGCTAATGCTGGAGCGAACCGGAGCCTATGTCGGAACGGCGATCGCAAACGTTATCAACCTGCTAAATCTGGAGACGATCGTCGTCGGCGGTGAGATCACCGGAGCAAAGGACGTCGTTATCGAAGCGATCACGAATCGGGCGAAGGAGTTGTCGTTTGCACGA
Organism: Pyrinomonadaceae bacterium; assembly: GCA_036758705.1. Taxonomy (GTDB): domain Bacteria; phylum Acidobacteriota; class Blastocatellia; order Pyrinomonadales; family Pyrinomonadaceae; genus OLB17. Next base: position 1,023 of record DAIOWA010000502.1, read on the forward strand.
GCGTTCGCACAAACGCAGATCCTGGCGGCGACCGTAGGCGACGACGCCGCGGCGATCGGGGCGGCACTGATCGCAAGGGCAAAAGCTTGACGGAAGACGGTTTCTTCTAAGGTAAAGAAGTTTTCCTAATCAAGTCTGCGATTGCTTGTAAGTATCTCTAAAGATTACATTTCTGGTGTAGAGAATTTGCGGAATTCGAAACATTTAGTAGAATTGGTGGCAGTTTTACAGTAGTTCTTCAAAGTTTTTTTAACAGATCTGGCGCTAACTGCTCTCGTTTCGAAGTTCGAAACCAGGGACGCGTCGATTTCTAGTTGCTTAGCGACTGGTGTTTTGAGGGAAATTTAAGATGGCGCAATTTTTCCATAAGAGTGCAAACAACATCGCCCGGATCAGTATGATCCTCGGCGTTGTGCTTGCCGGTACGGCGTTCTATGTTTACACGCAAGTCGCCCGCTCGTCGTATTTGACGGGGCGTTACGTGGAGAAGCAGCAGCCGGTCCAGTTCAGCCATAAGCATCACGTTGGCGATGACGGTATCGATTGCCGCTACTGTCACACGACGGTCGAGACGGCGGCGTCTGCCGGTTTGCCGCCGACCCAAACGTGTATGAACTGTCACAGCCAGATCTGGGCAGACAGCCCGTATCTTGAGCCCGTCCGAGCCAGTTTCCGCGACAACAAGCCCATCGAATGGGAACGCGTTCACGACATTCCTGAGTTTGCCTACTTTAACCACAGCATTCACGTAGCAAAAGGCGTTGGCTGCTCGACCTGCCATGGGCAGATCGACAATATGCCGGCTGTTTATCAGGAAAATACGCTCCAGATGGAATGGTGCCTCGCCTGCCACCGCGAGCCCGAGAAGTTCATTCGCCCGAAATCAGAGATCTACAATATGGAATGGAAAGATGGAGATCTCGACAAGGCCGATCGCGTGGCCCTGAAAGAAAAGTACAAGATCCGAAGTAAGGAAATGATGACGAGTTGTTCGATCTGTCATCGATAGAGTTTAGAAGAGGAATCATTAATTACGATGCCGAGTCCGGAAAGCAAAAAAGGTTTTGCGCAAACGCGTGAAATGATCCTTTCGCAGAGCGGTAAGCAGTATTGGCGAAGCGTTGAAGAATTCGCCGGATCGCCGGAGTTCGAAGACAAGATCAAGGGCGAGTTCCCGGTGAATGTCGAGAATTGGGATCCGTCGCTTACGCGAAGGAATTTCGTGAAGGTCATGGGAGCGTCACTCGCTCTCGCAGGCCTCTCCGGCTGTGTTATTCAGCCGGCGGAAAAGATCGTTCCTTACGTGACCCAGCCGGAAGATATGATCCCCGGCAAGCCGCTGTTCTTTGCGACCGCAATGTCGCTCGGCGGCGTCGCGACCGGATTATTGGCGAAGTCGTTCGACGGTCGTCCGATCAAGGTCGAAGGCAACCCCGAACACCCGGGAAGCCTTGGTGCTACAGACATTTTCTCTCAGGCATCGGTTCTGGATATGTACGATCCGGACCGCTCGCAGGAGATCCTTTATCGCGGCGGCCCCAAGAGCTGGCAGGATTTTGTTAAGGCAGTCCGTACGACGGTCGATGAAGCAGCAAAAGATGGCGGTGCGGGTGTTAGATTTCTCAGCGAAACCGTTTCTTCCCCGACGCTGCAGGATCAATTCAAACGCCTTTCGGCCGAGATGCCGAACGCACGCTGGTATCAGTACGAGCCAGTCAACAAAGATAATGTGATTGCCGGAGCGAAACTCGCTTTTGGCTCGCCGGCGAATACGATCTACAAGCTTGAGAATGCTCAGCGTATTTTGACGCTTGATGCGGATATTTTCTCAGGCGTTAACATCCGGTACGCAAAGGATTTTGCAAAAGCACGCGAACTGAAAGAAGGCTCAACCGATATTTGCCGGCTCTACGCTATCGAGACGACGCAGACGCTGGCTGGTGCGAAGGCTGATCACCGTTTGGCGGTGAAGCCGAGCCA
>DAIOWA010000503.1:0-2995 GCA_036758705.1 Pyrinomonadaceae bacterium
CGGCACGTCGAGAGCAACTATTATTCTGTCTTTTGCTGGTTGTCGCGTTGGCAGGGCGGTTGCGGTTTTCACGTAAAATTATCTTCGACTCCGGCAGGCTTCCTTACAACTTTTCACTTACCACTTATTTCGGAATAAGTGAGAAGTGATATGTGATAAGTCGTACTCGACACTAATCCATATCCAACGGGTTTCGGTAGGGCGTGTCGGTCACCTTGTCGGCATTTTTCATCGCTTCCTTGAACTTCTCTTCAAGCAGGCGTTCCCTGTCCTTTTGAGATGACATTTCCTGTGCAAAAAGCTGGTCGCGTAGTTCGGCCTGCTTCGAGAGATTCCCTTTCAGATCTTCGAACGATCCGAGGACCTTTTTCTTTTCCTCATGCGAAAGTATAGCTCCCGTCGCCGCATCGATCGTGATCGTCGCTTCGCAGCACGGACAATGTATTGAAAACTTCTCCATTACGCGGGTTGATTATACACCATCTTGTTCGAGGCTCGGGCGGAGACGAGATTCCATACCGGACCTCTCGATCTGCAACGTTGGACACACTCCCTGACGGTCGTGTTTCTGCCTGTAAAAAAGCCGCCCGATGTGCCGGGCGGCTTCCTGGACTTTCAAGACTGTCTCGACTTCCCAGACTTAGATGTCGTAGTACATCGAGAATTCGAGCGGATGCGGGCGAAGGCGGAGAGGTGTGATCTCCTTTTCGCGCTTGTAGGTGATCCAGCGTTCGATCATCTTCTCGCTGAAAACGTCGCCCTTGAGAAGGAACTCGTGATCTTTTTCAAGAGCGGTCAGGGCATCGTCGAGCGTGCCGGGGAGCGACGGGACATTTGCGAGTTCCTCCGGCGGAAGGTCGTAGATGTCCTTGTCGAGCGGATCGCCCGGATCGATACGATTCTGGATGCCGTCGAGTCCCGCCATCAACAATGCCGCGAAAGTGATATACGGGTTGCAGCTTGGATCGGGCGGACGAAACTCGAGACGCTTCGCTTTTGGGGAAGGCGAGAACATTGGGATGCGAACGGCGGCCGAACGGTTACGCGCCGAATAGGCAAGATTTACCGGAGCTTCGAATCCAGGGACGAGTCGCTTGTAGCTGTTCGTGCTCGGGGCTGCGAACGCGACAAGCGCGGGAGCGTGTTTGAGCAACCCGCCGATATAGAACTTGGCCATCTCGGAAAGTCCGGCATATTGATCGCCGGCGAAGAGCGGATTGCCGTCCTTCCAGAGCGACTGGTGAACGTGCATACCCGAACCGTTGTCACCGTAGAGCGGCTTCGGCATAAAGGTAGCCGTCTTTCCGTGAATGTACGCCGAATTTTTGACGACGTATTTGAATAGCATCACGTTGTCCGCGGTGTGAAGCAGGTTCGAGAATCGGAAATCGATCTCGCACTGTCCTGCGGTCGCAACTTCGTGATGGTGGCATTCCACGTCGATACCAACATCGCCGAGCGTGTTCGAGATCGAATTGCGGAGGTCAATGAGCGTGTCCATCGGAGCGACCGGCACGTAGCCTTCTTTCGGACGGATGTGATATCCGGTGTTCGGATTCGTCTCGCCGCCCGAACGTCCGCTGTTCCAGTGGCCTTCTTCCGAGTTAACGGTGAAACCGGCCGAATACTGATCGTTGTGAAATCGAGCTTCGTCAAAGATAAAGAATTCCGCTTCCGGCCCGAAGAAGGCCGTATCGGCGATTCCGGTGAATCGGAGATAGCTTTCGGCACGGACCGCGACCGAACGCGGATCGAGTCCGTAGCCGTCTTTTGTGATCGGCTCCATGACGTTCGCGATCAGGCAAAGCGTCGTATCGTCGGCGAACGGGTCGATCCAAAAGCGACTCGCATCGGGGACGAGGAGCATATCGGATTCGTGGATGTGCGCCCATCCGCGAAGGCTTGAGGCGTCGAATCCGAAGCCGTCCTCGAAGGAATCTTCCGTCAGTTGGCTGATCGGGTAAGTAAGATGGTGCCACGATCCGGGCAGGTCGGTGAATCGTACCGATACGAACTTTGCTCCCTGCTCGGCGGCAAAGTTCAACACATTTTTAGCGGTTGACATTGGCTCTCCTAGAGTTGGTAATTACCGTCTTTGTCTAACAGGCGGTGTAGTAGTACGGAGAATCTTTTGGCAAGAGTTGTACCGAATATCGATTAGTTGAGCTAAGATGTTGACCTTGCTATATGTTATGTCGCCGTGAGTATCACTCGTAAATAATTAAGGCGACATATTTACTTACAAATATGTCGCCTCTTGTATTATAGACCTACATTTATGTAGGTGCTCGGATCATTGTGGGCCATAGACCTCCAGCCGGTTCGGAGCGGCGTATCCCACCGTTCGTCCGCGGCTGTTCAATAGGTTGACCTTCTTCATTCCGCGAGCCTTTGCAAAATCAAAAGCCTTTGACAGGAATTGCTTCTGTTCGTCTTCCGACAAAGCATCCCAGGTAGGCTGTAATACGCCGTAGAGCGTCTCGCTGCTAGTGCTTGCCTCGCGAACATGCTGGGTTAGTTCTGTGCCGGCTATGTTTACTGCCGGCGCAACTTCGATCCCGTCGTCCGCCTTGGCTGCGTTCTCTGACCAAAAATAGACACCGGCACTTAATGCGATAACGAGGACGGTGACGGCAACGAGCCATTTGTTAACGACAACTAGCCCGCGACTAGATTCCAAAACAGGAGCTCGCTCGAAACTAACTGTTTTTGCGGGAGCGTCGTTCGCTGTTTCTTTTTTAGGGGCCTCGATGGGCTCGTCCGCTTCGCGGGCCTCGCGCAGCAGATCCAGCAGCAAGAGCGTCTTGCTGGCCGCTCCGGAAATGATCGTATCGTACGAGTATCCGTATTTTTCTTCGATCGAATCCTCCCCGGTTGCCATGCGGTCGTTCTGGACCAGTTCGACGAACCGGTTCCCCATCCGGACGTTGCATTCCATTGCGGACGCGATAACGGGAGTCTCGTAGAAGAGTTCCGCGGTGTTTTCCTTGAAGAG
>DAIOWA010000504.1:0-2992 GCA_036758705.1 Pyrinomonadaceae bacterium
CCGGAGTTATCGGTTCGCCCGTCTCAGGATCATACTGGATCTCGCCATCCTGTTTTAGGAACGCGCGTCCCGGAACGGTGCCCGGAACGAACAGCTCGATCCTTCGGAATTCGGCCGGAACTTCGGTAACGTAGATCTCCGGCGTTTCGGGCTGGATAGTGGTCGCCCACGCCGGATCGTCGGTCGCAGGATCTTTTGGTGTCGGGCTTGCCGAGGGCGACGGGCTTGGTTTCGCATTCGTCGCTTCAAGTGCATCGACCTCGCGGATCAGGGATCCGTTTCGCGTGTCGATCTCTGCTTTTCGGATCCCGGCCGGCATCGCCCAATCACCATTCCATTCTGGATGCCGTTCGAGGGCTTCCTTCATAAAATCGGCCCAGATCGGCATAGCGGAATCCGAACCCTTCATCCCAAGATCGTCACCATCGTCGAAGCCGACGTAAACTACAACAACCAGTTCCGGCGTGAATCCGGCGAACCAGCCATCCCGCGAGGTGCCGGTTTTGCCCGCAAATCCCGTCTTGCCTGCAACATTCTGGAAACCCCACGCCTTGGCTTCGGCGGCGGTTCCGCGATTGATGACGTCCTTCATTATGTCCGTCATTATGTAGGCAACATCGGACCGGACGACGTTCTTTTTGTCGGGCTGCGAGAGCACGACAGTCGAGCCGTCGCCGTTCGTGATCTGCGTGATCGGCATCGGAGCAACGCGATCGCCAAGGTTTGCGAACATCGTGTAGGCCGTCGCCACTTGAAGCGGTGTCGCCTCGGCCGTCCCAAGCGCCATCGACGGATACGCTTTTTCAACCTTGGGCATTCCCGCCTTGTTGGCAAGATTCATCACGCGGCCGATGTTGCACTGCATTCCGACATCGACGGTGATCGTGTTCTTGCTCTTCACCAACGCGTCGCGGAGCGTAACTTCCTTATTCGAGAACGTATCGCCGTAGTTGTTCGGAGCGTAGGAATCGTTGCCGAAGGTGAAGACCTTTTTTTCGTCTTTGAGGATCGTCGCGGCAGTAAAAACACGGCTTGCGGTATCGTATGCCGAATTTATGGCAGCTGTATAAACGAACGGTTTGAATACCGATCCCGGCTGCCGCATAGCGCTCGTCGCTCGGTTAAATTGATTCTCGAGATAATCACGTCCGCCGACCATCGCCACGATCTCGCCGGTCTTCGGCCTGATCGCCACGAGCGACGCATTGAGATTTCCTTTCGCCTTCTTTGGGAAGAATTTATCGAGTCTTTCAAGACGCTTATTTACAGTCTCATATGCGATCCGCTGAAGGTCCGGGTCGATCGACGTATAGACCCGCATATGCTGAAGAGCCTCAGGATCGCTGATCAGCTTAGGCATCTCTTCGAGAACGTGCTGAGAGAAGTACGGCATTCCCTGCAGGTCCTTCTTGCTCGAGATCTGCTTTAGGTCAAGCGGCGAATTGCGTGCGGCGTAGTGCTGTTCGGGCGATATCTCGCCGGCCTCAAGCATCGAGTCGAGTACTTGATTACGACGTTCGGTCACACGCTGCAGATTCTTGAACGGGTTATATCGGTTAGGGCTGCGAATGATCCCGGCTAGGAAGGCCGATTCGCCGACGGTCAACTGCGTGACGTCCTTTCCAAAATAAACGTTCGACGCCTCGCCGACGCCGTAGATCGAAACTCCAAGCTGCTGGCCGAGATAGATCTGGTTTGCGTAGAGTGCAAAGATCTCCTGCTTGGAAAGCCGCGTTTCGAGAATGATCGACATAAACGCTTCCTTAGCCTTGCGTTCGAGTGTCGGCTCATTTGTGAGAAGGAGATTCTTTACAAGCTGCTGCGTGATCGACGATCCGCCTTGGTTTGCTATTGGCGAGTCGTCGTCGCCTTCATACCGACGCCAAGCCGCTCGTGCAATGCCGCGAAAGTTGACGCCGTAATGCTCAAAGAAGGCTCGATCTTCGGTAACCGTGATCGCCTTGATCAGATGCGGCGGCAGATCGGCGAAGTTGACTACCTTTCGACGGCCGTCACCCTCGGCGGCGATCGTGCTGAGCATCTTCGGTTCGAGCTTCGATGATGGTTCGACTCGTCCGCTCCCGACGTTCTGGATCGCCTCGACTGACTTGCCGTCCTTCGCAAACTTCACTGACAGCACCGGGAACACTTTTGTACCATTGATCACCGCGGTCGCACCGGGTTCGATCAGGAGCCTTCCGTCGAGGATCGAATAGCGGCTGCGGGCCTGATCGGCCTTGGCATTCTTTTCTATATAACCCGCACTCTTGAGATATTCGATCAGGTCCTGAATCGTCGCGGCATCACCGGCTTTGAGAGTTTTCGGTGCCGAGTAGATGCCGGCGGTCGGCGTAAATATCTCGCTTCCGAGCAGCTTTCGATCGATCCGATCCGAGTATTCGAACCAAAAATAAGTAACTCCGAGAAAACCCGCAAGCAGCAGAATGAGCGCGAAGGTGCCCGTCCAGATGTTGAATACACCGCATAGCAGTCTGCGAAATCTCGACTTCGGTTTAGCCTGATATGCCGAAACACGCTTCGACCGTTTCCAGCCGCCCGGCGGCATCTTTGAGCGCGTGCTTTTTGTGATCGGCGTTTCCTGCATTTGGCTTGAGAATCTGCGGTTTAGAGGGGATTCGGAAAAGTACGGCTGCCCTTGTAGAATTTTATTGCGTTTAGCTCATTCGTGTCTAGCAGTTTATCGGCAGAGACGCGACCGTGAGGGAGCGTGGCGATCGGGCGGCCAACCATCCCGACCGCCACGCTCGTTAACACTCGCGTTTCTGCCTGAACGCTCAAACTATGAAAACTCTCGTTACAGGCGGCAGCGGATATCTTGGAAAGCACGTTCGCAAATTTTTCGACGCCGACGATCTGTCGCGGACTTCGGGGCGAAACATCCTATACCTTCACGATCTTCGCGAGATCGAGGATTACGACCTGGTCATCCACCTCGCGGCTCACCTCGACAAATCTCCCGATGCCGCCGACG
>DAIOWA010000505.1:0-2975 GCA_036758705.1 Pyrinomonadaceae bacterium
TCGGTCTCGGCGATGTAGATCCAGTCCTGCCCGCCGGCATCGCGATAGAACTGAACCGAGTTCGGATTGTGCAGACCCGTCATATACGGAATGACTTTCGCGAACTTCCCAGTCGTTTCGTTCCAGCCATCGAGAATGTAGATCGCTCCGCGTTTGTTGTCCGTCAGGTTGTACATATCCGTGACGAACAGCCGCCCGTCCGGAGCTTTCGCGAAGAAGCGAACGCGTTTTAATCCTTCGGCGGCGGGAATGATCTCGAATCCCGTTGGGATGTTGAGGGAGAATGTCTTGCCGTTTTTCAGCGTCACTCGCTGCGGGACGAGTCTGTATTGGGCGGTGATGGCCAAAGAAGAAAACAGGATGAGTCCGATCAATAGTGCTTTCATGAGATTCGTGTTATTCGTTCTATCAGGCGGAAACGCGACTGTTAAGGAGCGTGCCGTCGGGCGCCCGACCGGCACGCTCGTTCACACTCGCGTTTCTGCCCGTGATCCAATATGAATACCGATAAATTCCTCGTCAAAGAAGGCTCGAAGCTCGATCTGAAAAAGCATGCGACCGATTTCACCGGCGATTATACCGACAAGAAGCAGGCGGTGAAAGACCTGGAAGAAAACGTCCAAAGAATGCGTAAGCTGCAGGACGTGCTTTACGCGGACGACAGCCAATCCCTGCTGATCATATTTCAGGCGATGGACGCGGCAGGGAAGGACGGGGCGATCGAGCATGTAATGAGCGGCGTGAATCCGCAGGGGTGCCACGTTGTATCGTTCAAGCAGCCGTCCGAAGAAGAGCGCGATCACGATTATCTTTGGCGGTGTCAGAAGGCGCTGCCCGGACGCGGTATGATCGGCATCTTTAACCGTTCGCACTACGAAGAGGTGTTAGTCGTTCGCGTGCATCCGGAAATGCTGCAGGGTTCACAGTTGCCGGATGCGGTGAAGGGTGACAAGAACATCTGGAAGAAGCGGTTCGAGCACATCCGTGATTGGGAACAGCACCTCTCCGAAAACGGAACGCACATTCTGAAATTCTTTTTGAACATCTCGAAGGACGAGCAGAAGCAACGTTTCCTCGACCGCATCAACGAGCCCGAAAAGAACTGGAAGTTTGCGATGGGCGACGTGAAAGAACGCGGTCATTGGGATGAATATATGAAGGCCTACACCGAAGCGCTTTCCGCAACTTCAACGAAGGCTGCTCCGTGGTACGTAATCCCTGCCGACAAGAAATGGTTTACGCGGCTGGCGGTTTCGGAGATCATCGTGAAGAAGCTCGAATCAATGAAGCTGAGCTATCCGACCGTAACCGAACAGCACAAGACCGAACTCGCCGAGGCGAAGAAATTACTGGAGAGCGAGTGATAGTCAGTGGCGAGCCATGGATGCATTAATGACGACATCTTCACCGAATATTTCTATTCTGAACGGATTCTTATATCGCACGATCGTCGACTCTTTGTCGTCGTACGGAAGAAAAACGTAGACTAAAATGAGAGTCGAGCTTTCGTTTGCATCAGGCGGTTCAAATTTCGACTTTCTTGCGGCCGCAGTCGCCGCCGCTCTGAGTAATGGATGACCACTTCGTGCTTCAGCTGATTCAACAGAGCCATCTGTTGCCAGCTTCACCACAACCTCAACCTCACCTGACGCCCGAACCGCTCTAGCCGCAGGCGGATAAGGAGGGCGGGGAAGTGAGGTCGGTTTTGGAAAGGTTTTGCCTTCGTCGGAAACGCAACAGTTGAATGCAGGATCAAGAACGATCCTCAGACCGTCAGGCGAAGGATCGACTTCCGGCACCCTCAAGAACAACTTAAAGGTCTTGCTGTTCGATCTATTGACCGTAACTTCGAAATCACCCGGCTTCAGTCGCAACTCAAAGTTGCCTTCTGTATTTGATGCAAAACTTCGAGCAACTCCGTTCTTCGTTACGATAAGGTACGCACCGGCAATAGGCAGGCCTTTCGTGTCCACGATTTTACCTGTTATCTTACGGTCACCTATTACAGGATCGTTTTGGGCAAACGCTCCCGCTACACACACGAATAAGAAGATTATCGGTAAGGTCAGTTTTTGCATAAACAAACGATGCGGCCGGGTAGAAAGTGGTTGCAATTACCGACGACGGCCCTCTGTCCAGGGACGATTCACATAATGCGGGAACAGTTGGAGGCGAGCAATCGCTAAATAAAGAGGTCGGCAGGAACTTTGAAAAAAGCGGCTAGGGCCTTTGCCTGAGATTTACTGATCTCTCTTTTTCCGTTAATTGCTTCCGAGGTCCGGCTTTTTGAACCGAAAAGTTCTACCAGGTCCGACTGTTTGAGATCGCGTGCCTGCATCAGTTCCAACAGCACTTCCTGTGGAGACGCATCTTTAGGGCGATAAAACCTTTCTTCAAAATCCGCGATCAGTTTTCCGAGCAGTTCGAGTAGAGTACTTTCCTCAAATGAAAGTTCCTTTTTTGCGAGCAATTTCTCGACTATCAAAATGGCTCGGTCATTTTCTTCCTCGGTCTTAATAACGGACGGAAGGGCATTCGCCAGCAGCCTGCTATATTTTTTCCGATCAATCTTTGAAGCAACCGTATTCACTTTTTCCACTTATCCTTGTCGTATTCCCTATGAGTCAGAATATGCCTGATCAGCAATAGTTGCGACTCAAAATGGATCTCCGCGATCAACCGGTAGTTATTTCCGGCAATGTTGAAGACGACGTATCGACCAACAATGTCCGCATGCGGGTAATCTTTTCTAACCTCAACAATATTCTTCCAACTCGCCTTCTTGGCGATCTTATACCAGGCATGCAAGGGCGCCTCCGACTCGGGATATCGCTGAACAAATTCGCGCACCTTCTTATACGAAATGGTGTTCATAAGGCCCGCGGAACGCCATTAAGAAGTTACCAAAATGGGAACCTTATGTCAAGCTAGTTCGCCGGCACGAGCCGCATTATTCGATCGTCGTCCGCGGCGGG
>DAIOWA010000506.1:0-2974 GCA_036758705.1 Pyrinomonadaceae bacterium
GGCTGTCACCGAAGGCCCATGAAAAACTGTCAGTTCCGTTGGTCCTGCCAAAGCCCGGATAAAAGTTTCTTGACGAAGGAAAAGGATCGGTTCCTTCCTTATTTTCCTTGGTATACCGGAAATAGAAATTGTTTCGATCGTTCACCTTACGGTCGAATTTTGCAAGGAACTGGTGATTGTTGTTTTCGCCCGGAAGCGTCGCACGATATTGGCTTTGCGAACCAGGAACGTTTGCCGCAGGCAGGAACTCCAGCATCATTTTCGACACCGGATTCATACCAAGTATCGTGCTGCTGGCACCGACTATGTCATTCATTGGTATGACGTTCGGCGTCGGGCAGGTAACTTTTGTAACCGCTTGCGTGGTGTTATTTCGTGAAAGGCACCGCAATGTTATTCCTGCATTTCTAAAGTCGCCTCGAAGCCAATCGGCGTTTGGAGCCGTGGACTGAGCCGACCGGGTGCGCGTCTGAAGCGTACGTTCATAGGAGGCAAAGAAGAATGTCTTGTCTTTGCCGCTGTCTAACACGGGACCGCCCTCCCCGAAATTAAAGAATGGCAGCGGTCCGCCAATAGTTCCGCCGAATTGATGTCTCCGCAAGGTTTTGGGTGCATCCTCGGTCGCAAAAACGTCATTCGCATCAAACGCGTCGTTTCGAATGTATTCAAAAAGGGTCCCGCTGAACCGGTTGGTTCCCGATTTGGAAACCACATTGATCTGAGCTCCTGCAACTTTTCCGTACTCGGCCGAATAGTTCGACGTTGAAACCTTGAACTCTCGGATCGAGTCCAGACCGGCAGTTATGGCGACCCCACCGTTTCGATCCGACCGATTGGTAGTACCGTCAAGAATAAAATTCGTTGCATCGGTTCTGGAGCCGGACGCGGCCACGCCTTGGCCCTGATCGTCATCACTTGGCCTCGGATATACACCGGGAACCAAAAGAGCCAGATCAGTGTAATTTCTGCCGTTAAGCGGCAGATCCTGCACTTGTCTAGGGGTGATCACCTCCGCTTTTTCGGAGCTTTCCGTATTTACAACGGGTGGCTCGGCTTCGACCGTTACCGATTCGCTAATACTTCCAACGTCGAGTTTGACGTCCACACGTCGCGTAATGTCGGTCTCCAAAACAACGTTCTGATTTATGGTGGATTTGAACCCCGAAGCGCCAATCGTCACCTTATACGTACCGGGCGCCAGCTGGCTTATTAGATACTCGCCTCCGTCATTGGTAGTTGCGGTTCGAGTTTGATTCGTATCTACTTTGGTGACGGTAACGGTCGCACCGGGAACAATTGCTCCGCCGGGATCCGATACTTTCCCAACGAGCGTTGCGGTAAAGCTTTGCGCAGATGCGCCCAACGCGAACAATGCAACTACGAGAGTGAGGACTAAAAATCTATCTGCTTTTTTCATCGTTATTTTCCCCCGGACCTCTTTAGTCCATCAACATTCCCCCATTGATCTCGATCGTTTCGCCGCAGATGTAGGCGGCTGCGGGCGACGCGAGAAATGCGATAACGCTTGCAACCTCAGCCGACGTGCCGACGCGGCCCATGGGAATGACGTTGCTCATGTTGTTCCACACCTCACGAGCGGTGAAGGTCTCGTGATAGGGCGTATCGATCACGCCCGGCGAGACTGCGTTCACGCGGATCCCCTGATTCGCGTATTCCTTCGCAAGGCCCTTGGTCATCGTCAACATCGCAGCCTTTGCCGACGAATAATGGATCGAACCCGGAGCTCCGCCATTGCGTGCGGCGATCGACGTGACGTTGACGATCGCTCCGCCGCCTTTCTCGAGCATCTTCGGGATCGCCGCCTGCGCCGCGAAAAACGCGCTGGTTGAGTTGAGTTGAAACACTTCGTTCCAACGAGCCTCGGTCAGCTCTTGCGTGCGGAGACGTTCGACCAGCGAACCTGCGTTGTTCACGAGAATATCGATCCCGCCGAAGTTGTCTTCGACTTCGCGGACAAGTTTGACGACCGCTTCGTTCGTGGTGACATCTGCCTGAAACGCCATCGCCGGAACAGTCGCCGTGCCGACCGCCGCTCCGCCGGCGTCGCCGACAAATCGCCCTTGAGCGCTCGCTGCGATCGCCGCGACCGCATCATCCGCACCCGCCTTGTTCTTCAAATAGCTGATCGCAACGGATGCTCCGCATTGACCGAAAAGTTCAGCAGTCGCTCGGCCAATGCCGCTTGAGGCTCCGGTGACGAGAACCACCTTGCCCGTAAAATCGAAAAAGTTCTTCATAAAAAATGTCCTCTAGTTGAAATTCGGAATGCGGTAGCCCGACCGTTTGCAAGGGCTTTAACATCCTGCTTGACCGTTAAGCCCTGCCTAACGGTCGGGCTTCTGCAATTGAAACCTTCTTGATCTCTCCCGCGAGGGCGAAAAGCACCGCGGTGCCTATCGGTGCGAGCAACCCGGCCGCGATCAGGATCGGCGCGTACGAGAAGTTGTCGGTCACCCAACCGGTCGTGAACGTAAAGATCATCGACCCGATACCCGCACCGGTTCCGCCCAAGCCCGCGACTGATCCGACTGCCTTCGACGGGAACATATCGCTCGGCAGCGTCTGCACGTTATTGATCCAAACCTGAAACCCGAACAGTACGATCGCGATCAAAATGAGGGAAAGAACAGCGCTCGCCGTAAACGCGGCGATGATGCCCGCCGGCATCAAACAGGCGGCGAAAACGATAACCGTTTTCCGAGCCGAGTTGACCGACCAGCCTCGGCTGATCAAATGTCCCGACAGCCAGCCGCCGAACAAACTTCCCGCGTCCGCCGCGACAAACGGTACCCACGCGAACAACCCGATCTGTTTGAGATCGAAACCATGAACCTGATTCAGATAGAGCGGCAGCCAGGTTATGTAAAGCCACCAAACCGGATCAACAAGCAGGCGAGCGAGAATGATGCTCCAGGTTTGCCGGTATGTGAGCAGCTCGAACCAGCCGATCGCT
>DAIOWA010000507.1:0-2967 GCA_036758705.1 Pyrinomonadaceae bacterium
TCCCGCTGAGCACCGCCGGGTTTCCAAACTCGGTGCGGACCTCGTCGATGCTGTTGGTGATCTTCGCCTGCCCTTTAACCGATTCCCAATCCGGCAGATGCTTGAGTAGTACCGGCACGCCGTCGGCCTCCGAAATTTCCTGGCTTTTGTAGCCGGGAGATTGGGCAAAAACCGAGATGGAAACCGCGAAAAGCAGAAGAATTTGAAGGGAAAGCTTCTTCATATTTTGGTGCAAACGGCACCGGAATAAGGCGTTCTCAATAAGGAATGATTATCGTAGCACCATGGCAAAAAAGCGACAATCTGTACCGATTCGATACGTATACCAAATCGTGTGGCAATGGCGCATTGCATACACGCGGAATATATCTGAATCCTCGCTTTGATGATAGGCGAAATGAAAGGTATGCCCATAAATAAGGAACAAAATCCGATTTTTTGCGTCTAATCAATAAACCGGACAACCCGGAGCCCACTTTGGCACGGCGCTTGAAGTTCGGTAGCAAGGGGGAACAAGGAAATGACAGCAGATACATTAAACTTCCCGGTACTTAGCAGCGACAAGGCGGTCGCATCCAATGGAGCGGCGAAGATCGTTTCTTACGCAAAGTCGAAGGATTTCGATCTGACCCAGGCGGCAGCGGCCGGCGATATGGGAGCCTTTGAAGAGGTCTACCAACGGCATCATCGCCGTGTTTATTCGATTTGTCTTCGAATGCTGCAAAACGCACACGAGGCAGAAGATCTGACGCAGGACGTATTTATCCAGCTTTACCGGAAGATCGGCAGTTTCCGCGGAGATTCGGCCTTCACGACGTGGTTGCATCGCATGACGGTGAACCAGGTGCTGATGCACTTTCGCAAGCGTAACGTGAAGTTCGAAAAGACGACCGAAGAAGGCGAAACCCCAGATCAGGTGGTCGCGGGCACGGCGAACCCTGAGAAGATGCGGATCGTCGATAAGATCGCACTCGAAAACGCGATCGACCAATTGCCGGACGGCTACAAGAACGTCTTCGTCCTGCACGACGTCGAAGGCTTCGAACACGAAGAGGTCGCAAGGATCCTCGGCTGCTCGGTCGGCACGTCCAAATCGCAGCTCCACAAAGCAAGACTAAAGCTGCGTAAACTCCTGAAGAAGAAGGCCAACCCGCGTCTTCTGCCATTCGGTTACTAAGTTCACACTCGTTCAACTCAAGCGATCAAGACAAAAGGGCTGTCGGCAACGGCGGCCTTTTGATTTGGAACAGCGTACAAAATAAAAGCCCCCGGAATTTCTTCCGGGGACCGCATCGGCACAGGGAGTGCAATCAAACACTAGAAGTCAAACCCTGCACCGAATCCACAAACTCGACTAGAACTCAAATCTGGCAGCAAACTGAACGGTTCGTGAGGCCGTCGCAGTCGTCAGCTGACCGAAGTTAGTCGCATTTATGCTGGTGTTCTGAGTGATATTCGTGAAGTTCACGTTGTTGAGTACGTTGAACGCCTCCATTCGGAGTTGGATTCGCATTTTCTCCGAAAAGTTAATGTTCTTCAGCAAAGCGGCATTGATGTTGAAGAAGCTTGGCCCATCAAGGATCGTCCGCGGAAGCGTGCCGACCTCGCCAGGATTATTGTTAAAAAAGACCTGACTCGCAAATGGCGTCTGGCCGAATCCCGCACTCGGAGCTCCTGTCGGCCCGAGAATAGACGGATCGATCCAATAGATGTTTCCATTCGCCTCGAACACTCCTCGCAAAGCACGAATCTGATCGCCCGTGAGGCTGCTGTTTGCCGTCTGCCTCGCAGAACGTCCGGCCGTATTAAAGGTGCCCCGCGGATCAACGATAGAAACGGGAGCTCCCGTATTCCATTGAGCGATACCGGAGAGTTCCCACCCGCCGAAGATCTTGTCGATGGCGCCGCCATTATCAAGGAACATTTTTCCTCTGCCGAATGGAAGCTGATATACGCCGTTGAAGTTAAACGTGTGAGTCTGATCGAAATCAGCTCGCTGAATGTCCAATTCAGGCCGGCCATTATCAAGATATGGCTCGAAATAGAATTGGTCTCCACCGATCGCATTTGTCAGGGTCTTGGAGAACGTGTAGTTCGCCTGGAAATATAGCCCCTGTGAAAATCTGCGCCTGATCTCTACCTGCAGCGAGTTATAGCTCGACCATGCGCCATTTTCCAGCAACCCGATCGTCCCTCCCGCCGGGTTCGGCAGGAGATTGACATATGGAACCGCGGTCGGATTGGCCAGCGTCGGATGGTTGTTAAAACCGAGTTGGAAGATGTTGTTCACAAGATCTCCGGGCGTTCCGGCCCGCACAAGCTGATTAAAGGTCGCAGCAGATAACCCTCCCGTACCGATAAGGATCCCACCCGGTCCTGCCGATGCTCCACCGACAGTGTTCGGCGTTGCGGCGGCGCTGCTTCGAAAGATCGTCAGTGCCTGACAACCCGTAACGGTTGCCGGGTTGCAAAAGGCAGTCGTGGCTCCAGGCAATCTGAGATTAGCCAAAGCACGATTGAAATCGGCAAGAAATCCGTTGCTGGTGATATCTACCTGATTCAGATTGGAAGCTCGCGGTAAATTACCGCTGTGGCTGCCAACATAGCGAATCTCAAGAGCAGTGTTGCCCATGAACTCGCGTTGTATCCCAAAGCTGTACTGCTGGTACATCGGTGTCTGAAGGTCAGGATCGATACCGAAGATGGTTCCGTTCACGTTGGCTCCGCCTATGCCCGGAGTGTTGTTTCTAATAAAACTATACGGCGGAGGCGGGTTAAGTGTTGGGACGGCGATCGCAGGCAAGGCATCCCCCAGCCTCAGGTTCAGCAAGGTGCTTCCGCCGGAAGTTAGCCCGAAGCCATTTCTGCTTGCTAAACCCACTATATTGCCCGGCGCCTGAAGTACAGAAGTTACAAGCTGGTCGTTGCCATATACATGGCTGTAACCGCCGCGGATGACGAACGTTT
>DAIOWA010000508.1:0-2957 GCA_036758705.1 Pyrinomonadaceae bacterium
AAATATTTGCCGGTTCAGTGCCCGCGGCGAGGCCATTGACTACGCGGGCCAGACGGCCATCTCTGCCGAAGCCCGCAACAGCCTCTCCCTGGAATACGGGAACGCCGTCAATCTTCTGCTCAAGAATGACCCACGACATCTCACCTTCCGGGTTCTTATAGTCCGCAACCGTCACGAGGTCATCTACCTGAACCTTCGACACACCGACAAGATCATTATTAGCTCGAAGAAAGTTCCGCAGAGTCTGTACGTTGTCCCCGCCTCTTGCCGCTTCAAGGTAGGCTTTTTCAGTCCTTGCGTCTGGTCCGATAATCTCGGGGACACCGGTTTCAGGGCTGTATTCGATCTTCAGGTCGGGCATGCGCAACTTAAGCTTCTTTTCACCGACCGCGAAATTGTCGCGCAGATCGGCGACCGCACCAGCGCCAACGTCGTCCCGCATGCGGAGTTCGCCACGCTTCAAAATTGAATTCTTATCCAACCGAATATCGTAATTTAGGATCCCGTTGGCGTGGCTATCCGTTCGTTCGGCCAGTCCTTTTCCGCCGCCCTTGGTCTGAGCTTGTGAGACGAAGAAGACCGGTACGAGTACGAATGCGGTAAAGAGTGCGAGAACTGCGAGAATCGGGAAGGCTCGTACTTTTGAGCCGCCGTGCTTAGATTGATCCATTCTTAATGTACTCCAGTAGGGTTGCGACACAATTCGAAAAGGTCAGCGATCAGGGTAGAAACGACTAATAAGTGAAGTAATTCAGGTGCTGAGTGTGCTGATACAAACATCCACCAACGGATTCGACCGTGAACCTATGCTGGGATTCGCCGGATCTACTTAATACTTCTACGGTGCCGGTTTGTTCGGTTTGTGACGTAAGTAAACTTAGGAAAAATTTTCACAAATCGTACGGTAAAGTGTCAATAAAGAATTCGCTTGGTAACATAGACTTTTACAGGATGATGGAAGACGTGTTCGGCCCTGCCGGGGTAATAGCAAGATCGCATAAGAACTACGAATATCGCGAAGGTCAGGTAAAGATGGCAAACGCGATCTCGGATGCGTTCGCGCAAAGGCGGCATCTGATCGTCGAGGCCGGCACGGGAACTGGCAAAACGCTTGCGTATCTGATTCCCGCGATCGCTACCGCCCTCAACGAGAAAAAGCGGATCATCATCTCCACCGGGACGAAAAACCTTCAGGAACAGTTGATGGAAAAGGACATTCCGTTCCTGCAAAAGGTCTTGCCGAAAAAATTCTCGGCCGCATATATGAAGGGGCGTGGAAATTACGCCTGCTTGTATCGGGTTCACAAGGCCGAACACCAGCCGATCCTTGACGGGCTTGATCAAATGAGCCAGTTCGATGCGGTCCGGCGATGGACCTACGAAACGCAGACTGGCGACCGGCGTGAACTCATCGATCTGCCGGAAGACCTCTCATTCTGGAACCGGATCAACGCACGAGGCGACGTATGTATCGGCCAGAAATGTCCGGAATATGAGCCGTGCTTCATCACGCGGATGCGTGCGCGGGCTGAAGCTGCCGACATAATCATCGTTAACCATCATCTGTTCTTCGCGGATCTCAACGTACGCGGAAATCAGTTCGGCAAGGTGATCCCGGACTATGGTGCGGTTATCTTCGACGAGGCTCACCTGATCGAAGACATCGCCTCGGATTACTTCGGCTTTCAGGTATCGAGTTTTCAGCTCGATGAACTAGTCCGAGACACTGACACGCTCCCGATAACGGACGCAATCGTCACACGCGATCTGACGAAGACCGCGGCGAAGATAATTGCTCTCGCAGACCAGTTCTGGATCCGGTTTGCAATGGCTCGTTTCGATGGCAGGTTTCCGCTGACGCAGGATCTATTCAGTTACCGCGACCGCGAGGGGACGAACCAACCGACACCGCTCGGCGAGGCGTATCTCGCGCTCGACGGAGCTATCGGCAGCCTCGTCGCCACTCTCGACCCGCTGTCTGAAACGGCTCCCGAGATCGACAGCCTTGTTCGCCGGGCGCGTCAGGCTCGGTTCGATCTGGATTTCGTCACGTCGCAATCGGAACGTAACTACGTGTATTGGCTTGAGAAACGTGGTAAGGGAATGTTCCTGCGGGCGTCGCCGGTCGATGTTTCGGAGCTGCTTCGCGAAAAGCTGTTCGATAAGGTCGACACGTGCATTCTCACATCCGCGACGCTTTCGAGCAGCGGTTCATTCAACTTCGTTCGCGAGCGGTTGGGGCTTGATACGGCGAAGACCTCGGGATTTACGGCTCCGTCGTCGTTCGATTTTGAAGAGCAATCGATACTCTACCTCCCGAAAGCGATGCCCGATCCGCGGGCGCCGGAGTTCACGCAGCTGGCTGCTGGTGAGATCGTCAAGATCCTCGCGGTAACGCAGGGGCATGCGTTCGTTTTGTGTACCAGCAACCAGTCGATGAACGCTCTGTACGAGCTTGTTTCGTCACGCGTGAACTATCCTTGCCTGGTTCAGGGTTCGATGTCGAAGGCCGGCCTGCTCGAGCGATTTCGCGAGACTCCGAACGCGGTCCTGTTCGCTACGTCGAGCTTCTGGCAGGGCGTCGATGTACAGGGCGATCAGCTTTCGTGCGTGATCATCGACAAACTTCCGTTCGCGGTTCCGACCGATCCGATCGTGGCTGCCCGCTCAAGATTCATCGACGAAAACGGCGGCAAATCGTTTTTCGAGTACAGCATCCCGCAGGCCGTGATCACGCTCAAACAGGGCATCGGCCGTCTGATCCGCAGCCGCACTGACCGCGGCATTATCGCCATCCTCGACCCGCGCATCAAGACCAAAGGCTACGGCCGCGACTTTCTTCAGAGCCTTCCCCGAATGCGGATCACCGACCGCATCGAAGACCTGGAATCGGTCATGATAAAGGCGGCTCAAGCAGGTTCAAACTCCGACCAACTTTAAAATTGAACTTTTGCGCA
>DAIOWA010000509.1:0-2952 GCA_036758705.1 Pyrinomonadaceae bacterium
AATTTCAAACTGCTCCTCGAGCGAAGCCTTTATTCTTCACTTTTCAAAACAATCGAAATACAATAGGTCGTTCTCCTATTAGCCTTACTTAAGTTGACCATAAGCATTTGATGGTGAAATCCGGCGTCACCGAAGGAGCGACTGCGAGGTGGAAGGCGAGCGAGGCCTCTTTCGCCCGCTTTCTTGCGTGGATCGACGCGGGCAAAGATTCGAATGGCGATGGATATCTATCGCTCCGAGGGCGGCTTGTATCATTTTTCGAGCGAAAGGGCTGTGATGTACCGGACGACCTTGCCGACGAGACCCTGGAACGAGTGAATCGCCGTCTTGATGAGGCCGGCGAGATCGACGTCGAAACTCCCGCTAAGTTCTGCTATATCACCGCAAAGTTCGTGTTTCTCGAGTATCTTCGATCCGGCAGGCGTCGGGAGACATCGGTTGAATCGGCTGATCTTGAGAATTTTCCGGAGATAACTCGCACAAACGAGGGAGAAGAGAAAGAAGGCCTGAGCCAATGCCTTGATCGGTGTCTTACGAGTTTAACGAGCGAAGAACGTGAACTAATTGTCGAATACTATTTCGGCGAGCGGCGGGCGAAGATCGACCATCGTCGGGAAATGGCGGCAAAACTGCGTCTCACACCCAATGCCCTCGCGATCCGTGCATGCCGGATACGCGAACGGCTGGAACGCTGTATCAGAGAATGTTCAGGACGAATGAAATGATTTGGCCCCAATTGTCTTGTAATAACGGGTGGCTTTGAGGCCATACGAATGAAAAACGAAAATATCTCACAAGAAACGATCCGGAACTACTTGATCGGGGCTCTCGATGAAGCGACGACCGAGGCCCTCGACGAGCTTTCGGTCACGAGTCAGGAATTTGCCGATCAGGTCGAGGCGGAGCAGTACGACCTTGTCGACGATTGGGTTGCTGGGCGATTGGATGCGACCGAGCGTGCGTCTTTCGGGACCGTATTGGCACGTTCGCCCGCTTTACGCGAGAAGGTCCGGATCTCACAGTTATGGACGGCTGCGCCGAAAGGCGCAGTTGTCGAGCGCCCGGCGGAACGCGTCGGATTTTTCGCGAATCTCTTTGGAGGATTGCCGCGACTTACATACAGCCTGGCGGGCATAGCGGTGCTGATCGGCTTGTCAACTTTATTCGTCTACTTGTTCCGAGGCAGCAGTGCCAGCGAAATTGCGAAAGTAGAACCGCCGATTGCCGCACCCTCTAACAACCCAGCTCTGCCGACGCCGACGGCTCCGGAGGTTCTAGCAGACGAACGACCGACGCCGAACCCGGTAAACGAATATCAGCCGGACAATTCCAACGCCAGGAAACCGACGCCGGAACCTGCACGAAGTGCGGCCCGCCCGTTCGTCGTGCTGACCCTCTCGCCGCCAACTCGCGGTAACGGCGAAATTAAGTCCGTGAAGATCGTTTCGGGTGTAGAATATCTGGACCTGACTGTTCAAACGGAAGCAGAGCCTGATGGGCGGTTTCGCGTCGAGATCGGGGATGCATCATCCGGAAAGATCGATTGGACGTCAGTACCCGTCGCGGTTAACGCAAAGAATGGGCGTGCAAGTATAAAGGTAAGAGTCCCGGCCGCGAAGCTGCGATCGGGGCTTCGGTCGATCCGGCTGAGGAAAGCCGATGCGGAGAATGAGATCGTCGACGAGCATTTTCTGAAGATTGTTCATTAAGAAACCTTGGATCTTCGAAGATCCTTATTCGATGGAAGGAGCGATGCACGTGATAGATGCAATACGTGCGATCCGAATGCTGCTTGTGGCCGGACTGTTCACGAGCATGTTATCGAGCGCCCACCCGGCGCTAGCCCAAGACCTAAAGTTTGCCGATCATGAAGGAGTAATTCGTTCCGTCGCCAGAAGGTTGTCTCTTGGCTCGACTCTTTCCGGAACGACAAGCTCCGGCGAATCATCAAGCTTCACGTTTACGCTCGCTAAAGGCGAATTTTCAACGATCAGCATTCAACAGATCGATGCCGATCTTACTTGTTCGATCGGCGTCCCCTCGTCCGAGCAGCCGATCATTCGTATCGACCGGGCACTTCGGGTCGGCGGTACTGAAACGATCGACTTTATCGCCGAGTCCGGCGGTACTTACATACTTTCGATCCGGCCTAAATACCGTAACCCGGCGAGGGCCCGATATTCTGTTGCACTTAGCGCATCCACCGCCCCTACTCCTCAAGATCAAGCCGAGTTCGATATCGACAAGCTGATCGCTCAAGCTCAGACCGCGCGAGCGCAAGGTTTTCCGAAGGCCGCAGTTGAGTTTGCCGATGCCGCCGTCGCAAAAGCTCGCGAAAACTTTGGGACGACGCCCGGCCTTGCGAGGGTGATCAATGAGACCGCGATGTTCATATATTGGAACGGCGAGATCAGTCGCTTTCGAACAATTGCCGAGAATGCGTGGGCGATCGCCGAAAAACTGCCCGAGCGGGATATTGATCGCTTGCTCGCTCTGGAGAATATTGCGTTCGCGATGCGAATGACAGGAGAAGCGTCACAGTCTGAGGCATTGACCAACGAGCTTCTACGCCTTCGATCAGCGGAGTTCGGCGAAGACCATGCTTCCATCGCACCCGTCCTCGGCGAACTCGCCGCATTGCAACGGTCTAAGGGTAATTACGCAGCCGCGACCACGCTGACTCGCCGCTCCCTCGATATACGCGAGCGTTGGTACGGAGTCGATAATATCGAGGTCGTTCAATCTCTGCAGAACCTAGCGTCTATCGCCTACGCTACCGGCGATGACGAAGGATTCCTTAGGTATTCAGAACGAACCCTGGCGATCCGGAGAAAAAACCTGCCCCCGGGCCATCCGGACATTGCACGGACACTGATGGACATTGGAAACCTTCGCACCGACGTCCACGACTTCGATGCCGCGGAAGGTCTTCTCAAGGAATCCCTCGCCATT
>DAIOWA010000510.1:0-2948 GCA_036758705.1 Pyrinomonadaceae bacterium
CGAAGAAGGAAAGGGAGGACGCCAGATCGTCGCGGAAGAGATGCTGCTTTGGGGATGGCGTGGTGCGCCTTCGCAAAAGGAGTATCTCGAACACTCCGAAGCAAAGGATCTACTCAAAGATGTCACGGCATCTAGCGATATGTCACCGCAGCAGCGGACCAGCTTTCTTGAAAACGAATTGACCGTTCTGCCCGAGCCGGACAGCGAAGAATTTCTATCGCTCGCGGAGGAGCAGTCGAAGAAGCTTGTTGCGGCACACGAACGATTTAGTTCGTTGATGGACAGATCGAAGTTTCAGGTCGTCTATCCGGTCTTGCCGATGGATCTGCTCGGGATCTACGTTCTTCTTCCGGAGGTGGCCGGATGAACTTTCCGAGTATTCGAATAGAAGGTGCTATTCTCTCGCCCGACATTCTCGAACGGCTCGAAGATGGTTCGACTGGTCAGAAGGCGGCCGACTTTGGCCTTGGCAAGGGCGACAAGGTAAAGGACGAGATCGCGCGTGCTTGGGCCGACGCTCAGGACTACTGGCGAATATTCTCTCGCAAGCTCGAAACGGCTAAAGACAACGCCACGACCGAAACGCGCCAGAATTGGATCATCCCGTTACTCGGACTTCTAAAATACGACATCGAGTTTCAAAAATCGGGCACCGAGATCCACGGCAAGAATTACGCGATCTCGCATCGCGTCACAAACCGAGGGAACACGCCCTTGCACATTGTCGGATACAACGACGACGCCGGGCTCGACCGCAAATCGCCAACGTCGCGAATGTCTGCACACGCACTTGTTCAGCAGTATCTAAATCTAGCTGATGAACTCTACGGCGTTGTGACAAACGGCCGTGTGATCCGCCTGCTCCGTGACAGTTCGCGTCTGATCAAGCAGAGTTACGTCGAGTTTGACCTTGACCGGATTTTCAACGATGGCCTGTTTGCGGATTTCGCAATCATGTTCCGGCTGCTTCACTCGACGCGGCTCCCGCATTCCAACGACACAGCGGCCGAGAGCCTACTCGAAAAGTATCATCAGGACTCGCTTGATTCGGGCGCTCGCATTCGCGATGGGTTATCGAGAGCGGTTGAGAAGGCGATTCTGGATTTCGGCAACGGGTTTCTTGCCGATCCGGAGAACACCCGGCTTCGCGAGGCGGTCGCGGAAGGCCGCCTTAGTGCCGAAGCGTATTATCGCAATCTGCTGCGACTGATCTATCGCCTGCTTTTTCTGATGGTGATCGAGGAACGCGATCTGGTGTTCACCGCCGAAGTTCCGAAAGACAAGCGTCGGATCTATCAGGACTTCTACAGCGTTCAGCGGCTGCGAAAGCTGTCCGAGAAAAGGTATCTCGCCGACAAACGTCATCACGATCTGTGGATGGCTCTCGTCTCGACGTTTCGATTGTTCGAAGCGGACGGAGTTGGCGAAAAACTCGGTATCAAACCACTCGCCGGTGATCTATTTAGCTCCCGTGCGATCGAAGAGATCTTTGATGCACGGCTCGGCAATGATGTGCTATTAGGTGCCTTGCGTTCGCTTGGTCTCTACGAGCACCCTGATTCGAAGCAATTGATACGCGTTAATTACGCGGCACTGAACGTCGAAGAATTCGGCTCTGTCTATGAAGGCTTGCTTGAGTATGAGCCTGTTTTCGACATCAGCGGCACAACGCCGAGGTTTGCCTTCAAAGCCGGCGATGAACGCTCCCGCACAGGTTCGCACTACACACCCGACGAACTCGTACAGCCGCTGATCAAGCACTCGCTGGATTATCTGATCGAAGATCGCGTCAAGGCTGAGAATCCAGAAGCTGCTTTGCTCGATCTCCGAGTCGCTGACATCGCCTGCGGTTCGGGTCACAT
The DNA here is from genome assembly GCA_036758705.1 of Pyrinomonadaceae bacterium. GTDB lineage: Bacteria > Acidobacteriota > Blastocatellia > Pyrinomonadales > Pyrinomonadaceae > OLB17. The sequence goes on from DAIOWA010000510.1 coordinate 1,863, forward strand.
CTTGCTCGCGGCTGCGAGAAGGATAGCAACCGAGCTGGCGACCGTCCGCACCGGTGAAGAACAGCCATCCCCGACTGCATACAGACAGGCGTTGCGTGACGTTATCCGCAACTGCGTCTATGGCGTGGACGTCAACCCGCTTGCGGTCGAGCTGTGCAAGGTCGCTCTTTGGCTTGAGGCACACAATCCGGGTGAGCCGTTGAATTTTCTCGATCACCACATCAAATGTGGAAATGCAATTGTCGGGTTTGTCAGCAAGGAAGAAGTTGACCGAGGCGTTCCCGAAGAGGCGTTTGCCAAGATGCCCGGCGATGATCGTGATTTCATCAAGGCGATCAGGAAGAAGAACAAGGACGAACGTAGAGAGAAAGCCCAGCGCAGCCTAAACTTTACCGAGGAGCGTCGCGGTCAGATGGCAGCGATCCTCGGCCGCTGGCGCGAGATAACTGCGATGCCCGAGCGTAACCCTACTGAGATCGACGCGAAAAAGGCCGCGTTTGAAAAGTTCTCAAACAGCGGCGCAGCTTGGGAACTCGAAAAGATCGCCTCGATTCCGATCGCTCAGTTCTTTATCCCGAAGACACCTGAAAATTCAAACAAACTGATCACCGATCGCGAGTTCCGCGAATACTGGACAGGCGAACGTCACCCAAACGGACAAGCATACGCAGAGGCGAATGTCGTTGCCGACAGACAGAAGTTCTTCCACTGGTTTCTCGAATTTCCGGGCGTGATGGAACGCGGCGGATTTGATTGCATTCTTGGGAACCCACCCTATCTAGGTGGCTCGCAACTCAGTGGTACATACGGACATGGATTCTGCGAGTTCGTCAAATTTGAATTTGCGCCCACCGGCCTGAGCGACTTGGTTGTCTTTTTCTTTCGCCGCATCCATTCAATACTGACAAACCGTGGTTTCGCTTCGCTTATCACAACAAATTCGATCACGGATGGCGATGTGCGTAAGGATGGACTTGAGCAAATCATCGCGACAAACGGCGAGATTGTTATGGCCGTGCGCGGCCTAAAGTGGCCGGGACAGGCGAATCTCGTCGTGTCTTTGCTGAGCTTTCACAATGGCGGGTG
>DAIOWA010000511.1:0-2941 GCA_036758705.1 Pyrinomonadaceae bacterium
CTGCGTTTTCCATTCCTTTCCGGTCCAATTATAAAGATACGGAATGTGGTGGCCCGGCTCGTTGCCGTGCACGTAGCCGCCGATTATCCCTTCCCGAGTGACGTCTTCCGTCTCGGCGAAAAATTCGTCCGGCAGATGCATCGTGAACAGCTCGTCCAAATGGCGTGAGAACTTCGCTTTCCCGCCCATCACGGCGATCACTCCCGCCGGGTTATGAGGAACGTAGAGGCTGTAATTCCACGCGTTGCCCTCGATGAATCCCTGTCCATGCGTCGAGAGTGCGTCAAACTTTTCGCGAAACGTCCCATCGCTCATTCTCGGCCGCATGAATCCTGTCGAAGCATCCCAATGATTTCGCCAATTCGACGACCGCTGAATGAACTCGTTAAAAATGTCTGGCCGGTTCAATTTCCTCGCCGCCTGTGCGATCGCCCAATCGTCGTAGGCGTATTCCAGCGTCTTCGAAACCGACGACGAGTTCTTGTCGTCCGGCACATAGCCCATCGACATATACCACTCGAGCCCGTCGTAATATTTCGTGCTCGCGGTTTGAGCTGAAGCCTCCAGCGCCTTCATCGCTTCCGCGCCCGTAAGGTTCCCGGTCACGATCGCGTCAGCGATCACCGACACGCTGTGGTACCCGATCATGCACCAGTTCTCGTTCGCGTAATGCGACCAAACCGGCAGCATCTTGTGCACGCTCTGATCGTAATGAGCCTGCATCGACCGCACCATATCCCGGTTCCGCGTCGGTTGAATGATGTTCAGTAACGGATGCAGAGCGCGATATGTGTCCCACAACGAGAAGGTTGTGTAGTTAACAAACGGAGCGCGGACACTCTTGTCCGCATGAGCGTCGCCTCGACGCGAAGAAGCGCTCCTTCTCAATCCAGTTTCGCCGGAGGAACCGGCGATGCGGACAGGAGTGTCCGCGTTCCCTGCTTGATGAACGTTCTGATCCAGCCCCTTGTATCGCCCATCCACATCCATATAAACCGTCGGCGAAAGGAACGCGTGATACAGAGCCGTATAGAAATTCACCATCTCGCCCTCGTCTAAGGTGGTCACGGCGATCTTCGAAAGTTCCTTATTCCATGCGGCCTGAGACTGATTCTTAACCCGCTCAAAATTCCAATCTGAAATTTCAGATCTCAAATTTGAAATTGCACCTTCTGTCGACACGGGCGAAAGCGCAAACTTGATCTGCACCTTCTCGCCAGCAGCAACGTCGAAATCAAAATAAGCTCGGATCTGCTTACCCGCAGCCTCAGGAAAATTCTTCGTCTGATCAAACTTCCTCCAAAATCCCTGATAATCCTGCTTGCCGAAATTCTTAAAACCGTAAGACTTGAACGGCTTCGAAAACTCCATCGCGAAATAGACCGTCCGCGTTCGCGCCCAACCGTTCGTCTGCCGATACCCAACTATCCGCCGGTCGCCCTCGACCCTCACGAACGTCCACACGTTCTTGTCGTCGTAGTTGTAGATGCCATGCATCAGATCGAGGATGATGTGCGCGTCGCTCGACGCCGTCGGGAACGTGTACTGATGCATCCCGACCCGCGTCGTCGCCGTCATCTCAGCGATGATGTTGTCGTCATCGAGTTTGACCCTGTAATAACCCGCCTCCGCCGTTTCATTCGCGTGCGAGAACCCCGATCGGAATCCGGTCGACGGGTCGCCCTTCGTTCCCGGCTCAAGCTGCAGCGGGCCGACCGTCGGCATGATCAAAAAATCGCCAAGATCCGAATGCCCGGTACCGCTGAAATGCGTGTGCGAAAATCCGACGATCTCCTTGTCGTCATACTGATAACCCGCGCAGTATTTATACGCATCCGGGTTATACTTCCCACCTACGTTGTGCGGTTGCTGGTCCGTATCCGGCGAAAGCTGCACCGCCCCGAACGGCACCGTTGCCCCCGGAAATGTATGCCCCATCTTCTGCGTCCCGATCAGCGGATTCACCCACTTGGCATATCCCGGCGCCGAAGTCTGAGCATTCATCACAAGACCGCACACCGCGATCAGCATCAATGATCGAATTGTTTTCATGGCAGGAAAGGTTAGTGTGAGGATTATCGCAGGTTGCTTGTGTCAGTACCACCTGCGGCGGCAGCGGGTGGTTGAATACGGCCAATCAAATTTCTATTGAAAGGGATTCGCGCCTAGAGCTATAATCAAGTAGCCTTCCTTCGCCGAAATCACGCCCATATGAGCAAGACAAAACTCGATGCCAGACTAGAGAATGCTCTGAACGCGTTCTTCGAAACCGAGCCCGAACCAAACCGTTTCGAACTCGCGTACTGCGACCAGCCGACAGCGATAGCGTCCACAGGCGCAACCTTCTCGGAAAAGGCGAATAAATGGTCGGGAATACTGCGCGAGTTGTTGATGTTCGGTCCGGGAACATTCGCCCTGTTTTATATGACCCTGGCGGCGGCTTTCTTTTTTCCTGCGATCGGGCTGAGTTTTCAAGGGCTGTTTATGTTGCTTTCGGCCGCATTCCTCACCTATGCCGGTTCAGGCAGTTTGAAGTCGATCAAGAATCTCACTGTTCCACTCACTGTCATCGTAATGGCTCTCGCCGTAGTATCGTTCTCGCTGCTTTTCTTCGGCCGTCAGGACGCGGGAATCTATTTTTGGTACTCGATCTATCTTTTCCCTCTGGTTCTGATCGCAGCAAAACTCGTTCAAAACTGGGTCGCAGATAAAGAGTAGCCGACGACGATTCGCCACGTCCTTATTCGATTCTAATATCCACTACAAGAACCACCTGCGAGCGGATATTCTGGTCGCCGGCACGCACCGGAGTCATTGGTTTCCGATCGACTGCGAGGCCAGCGGTGTTCGCCATCGCGTAATTGTTGTAGCTCGCCTCGACGTGTGCCGGGTCGATCCCGCCTTCGGTCGATTGAACGATCCGCACGATCTTCCCGTTTAT
>DAIOWA010000512.1:0-2939 GCA_036758705.1 Pyrinomonadaceae bacterium
GGACTGGAGGTTTAGACACCGGTTCGGTTGAAATGTTCCTGACTATTCTTTGATCGCTTCGGGATCGATCCCCAGGGCATCGAGAAGAGAGCGCGATTTTGTGGCGGTCTCGTCCCATTCCTTCTCCGGGTCGCTGTCGATGACGATCCCACCGCCGACGTTGAAACTGGCGATGTTATCGCGGATCACCATCGTACGGATCGCGACGCTGAGATCGATCGTCTCACCGAGGCCGAACGACGCCGGCAGGTAGTAACCGATCGCTCCCATCGAGAGACCGCGAGGCGTCGACTCTAGTCGGTCGACGATCTTCATCGTGCTGAGCTTCGGTGCTCCGGTGATCGACCCGCAAGGAAAGAGGGCTGTGAGAATCTCACTGAACTTCAGGTCCTTCTTCAATACGCCATTGATCGTCGAGACAAGATGAAAGAGAGAAGGATGTTCTTCGATCTCGCAGAGAGTTTCGACGGCTACACTCCCGAACTCACAAACGCGGCCGAGATCATTTCGAAGCAGATCGACGATCATCGTATTTTCGGCACGGTCCTTTTCGCTGTTTAGGAGTTCGCTGCGGAGTCGGCTGTCATCCTCTCGCGTCGTGCCGCGCGGACGTGTGCCTTTGATCGGCGATGCGGAGATCGATCCGTTCTCTATCTTGAAGAATCTTTCGGGCGATGCGGAGATCACGGTCGAACCGGGACGTTTGATGTAAGCGGAGAATGGAGCAGGATGATGGGCCCGCAGCCGTCGGAAGATGGCGGAATCCGATGTGTTCGCTGGAAGATGCGCCTCGATCCGCCTTGTTAGATTTGTTTGATAGGTGTTTCCGTTTCGGATCTCTTCTTTGATCTCGTTGATGGTTCGGAGATAGTCCGCGCGTGATACACAGGTCCTCGCTGATCCTGCGGGGACGTGCTGCGACGATGAGACACTGGGATTTACCGCGATTAGCCTATTTGCTGCCGTCTGGTTTCCCGCGATACTTGTCTTTCCGCTGTCGTAATCGTGGATCACGAGACTGTCGAACGTAGCGATGAATGCGAGCGGTTCATCGGAACTCTGACTCGTGTGCACGCCCTGAATATAACTTCCGAGTTTGTAGGAAAGAGTGAAGATGGCAGCCTGATCGCCGCTTAGAACGCGGTCTAGTTCCTGAAGCGCGATATTCGGTTTATCAGCAGTAATTGTCTGATTAGGGGCGAGTCCCGCTATCAGGAGATGCGAGTTGAGATGTCCGACGCCGCAACTGTCAAGTATGCACGATCCTTCATCCCCAAGCGTGAGAAGCTTGTCGACGAGTTCATCGGCGGAGGTGTCGATTTCGTGCACGCCGAAATCTTAGCACGCGAGGCGATCCTGATAGTTTCGCGTTCGCCGATATTTCGCGTAAGATGTTCGGAACAAACCGCTTCGCAGCCTCTCTCGCGAAATTTTTATGGCAATGAATTCGGAAACGTACAAGCTGGTTCGGGGTCTCGGATTAGTCGCGGCAATTTCGGTGATCATCGGCAACGTGATCGGCACCGGCGTGTTCCTAAAGGCGCGCGTGATGACGTGCAACGTCGGCGAACCGTTCTGGGTGATCATGGCGTGGATCGCCGCGGGAATCTTGTCGCTCGCGGGTGCGTTAACGTATGCCGAGCTGACCGCCATGAAACCCGAAGCCGGCGGGCCATACGTATTCCTTCGCGATTCTTTCGGCCGGGTATCGAGCTTTCTCTTTGGCTGGATGCAGATCTTCATCGCGAAGACCGGTGCCCAGGCGAGCGTCGCCGTCGTTTTCGCGATCGCGGTCAACGACTATCTTGGCGGATCGTTGAAGACGACGCTTTTCTCGACCACGATATTCGGATCGCCGTTCGAGATCACCACGCTTCAGATAATCGCTGTGATGGTGATCATCATCTTTACGACTCTCAACTGTCTCTCCGTTTCGTTGTCGGGGCAGATCGCGACTTTTCTGACGTTCGTCAAGATAGGCCTAGTATTGTTCGTCGGCCTCGGAGCCTTTCTTTTTGTGACGGGCGGCGGCTTGGAGCATTTTTCGCTGGCTGCGGTGGGCGGTACTTGCGAGGGAGTTGCGTCGAGCGTGACGTTCGGATCGCCGGATTACAGTTTCTTTGCGGGGTTCGCCGCGGCTATGCTCGGCGCTTTGTGGGGTTACGATGGATGGGACAATTTGTCGTACGTCGCCGGCGAGGTGAAGGATCCGAACCGCAACATTCCGCTCGCGATCATCGGCAGTGTCTTGCTGATCATCCTGCTTTATGTTGGAGCCAGCATCGCCTACTTCTGGGTGCTCGACCCGACGACGATCGCTTCGGTCTCGAAGAATTCGTCGGTCGCGGCCACCGTCGTAGGGAAGTTCTTTGCGGCCGATCTGGCGAGCGTCGCAACGGGTGCGGCGTTAGCGATATTTACGATCGGGCTGATGCTGTCATCGCTCGGGACGCTGCATACGTCGATTCTCAGCGGTTCGCGAATTCCATATGCGATGGCGAAAGATCGGCTGATGTTCCCGTTCTTCGAGCGGCTATCCGTGAACAGCGTTCCGGTCAACTCGGTTATCTTCCAAGGAGTGTGGGCATCCCTCTTGGCGTTATCGGGTTCGTTTGACACCCTGACTGACTACGTCATCTTTGGTTCGTGGATCTTCTACGGACTCGTTACCTCGTCGATCTTTGTGTTCAGGAGCAAATACCCGAATGCGGAGCGTCCATATAAAGCTTGGGGATATCCGATCGTTCCGGTGCTATTCCTTTTCGTTACCGGATGGCTGCTTATCAATACGATAATGACCTCGCCGCAAAGTTCGCTTATTGGGATCGGGCTAATAATTCTGGGATTACCGGTCTATTTCTACTTAAATAATAATGGCGCGAATGGGCCAGGAGATCCCGGAAATGATGAAGAAGGAAACGCCGGACAGGCGGCGTAGC
>DAIOWA010000513.1:0-2936 GCA_036758705.1 Pyrinomonadaceae bacterium
TGCCCTTTTCTTTTAGAATTTCTGAAACAACGTAAGAGATGGAAACTTTTCTGCCATTATTACGCTCGTGTGTTTCGGGCAAATGGCAGCCGGGGCAACGGATCGAGCAGCCAGCAACCTGAATGACACTTCTTCGGCCCGGGCCATCAACAACAGAATTGTGGTAAATCCGATAGAGCCAGATAGATTGACTGTTGTCGGATATAAGACTGGTGGGCTGAATGGGCTGTAAAACATCCCCCTCAAACGGCTTTCCGCAATTCACGCTTCGGGATATGCCAAGGTCATCTCTTAGGTCGGTGAGTACATTAGTAGAAATATCCGAGACTTCGGTCGTGAGTTTTCCATTGTCGGGTTCAAGAATGAACGTGATCTCTTTGCTCATTTTCGTTGGGTGGTTTGCTTGGAAGCCGGTGTGACGAAATACTCTTGCTTACGGGTTTCAATAGAAGGCTCACCGAGAACTTCCCTAAGCTGCCTAGCGGCTTTTTCGCAGGCAGGTCCTTGATAGCCTTTGATCTCGGTTTCGCAGGTACCGCTTTCCGTGTCGATCCTGAATTCAACCTCGGGCATAATTCACCATTTTCCTTCTCAATACTTGATACGTATCTTGAGAGTTTTTCCGATCCGTTCTTTGATAAGCGTACCGCCTAGTTTTTTAGCCATCTTTCTTGCGGCCGCTTCGTGATAGCTGTTCTGAAGCCTGACAACGAAGTCCTTCCCTAAACGGTAGTTCAGATCCATATCGTCGATAATGGCAACGTAACCTTTAGAGGTTTTCTGGAAACCGATGTCTCCTAAAAGTGAACGGCCCATTACTTCCCTTCGTCTAATGACGATATCGGCCGTCTGAGGATCACGTTTGTCCCAGCCTTCGAGAGGAATATCGGTTCCCACGGTCGGCGATGCGAGCCCGCATTCGGCTAACGCATCGAGGAGTAGTTCGCGATTTGGGAATGAATGGGATTCGAAGGTCATATATTTGCTCATTAGGTTCTCCGTTATTAGAGTTCGTAGATGCGATCGGTACGGCTGCTCATATGCCCAGTGTTCTCGATCCGTGAACCAACCCCTTTGATATTGTTCCGTGCCCATTTGCGGATCTCTTCGATCTTCTCGCTCATCATCTGCGCGGTCGGAGTAATATTCCCGATGGCCTTAACAATGTCACGGGTTTCGGCTTCGCGGTCGCCGTCGATGAAGGCTTCAAGAACTCCATCTTTTACTGCGCCTTCAATTTCGGCACCTGAGAAGTCCTTGCTCTTTTCGACGAGCTTTTCGAGGTCGAATTGTTCGGCATCGAGTGCTCTTTTCTTAAGGTGAACTCGGAATATTTCTTTTCGGTCTTCATTGTCAGGAAGATCGACAAAATGTATATAGGAGAAACGCCCGATCCTGAACTGCTCGGATTCGAGTTCGCGTACGTCGTTGGCGGTAGCGAATACAAGAACATCCTGATTGTCCTGCATCCAGTTGAGCAGATAGGAGATGGTTCTTGCTGTCTCGCCGCCGTCCGTCTTGTTAGAAGACTTCATTCCCGAAACTGCCTTTTCGAATTCGCTGATTCCGAGAATGCCTTTGATTGTCCCAGCGATAGATAACGCTCGCTTTATTGACATCGCCGAGGAACCGATCACGCCGCCGCCTTCGCCCATGATCGAACCGAAGTCCAGATCGAGCAGAGCCCGGTTCGTGATGCTCGAAGCCACACGTTTACATAGGTCCTTTCCGCATCCCGGAAGGCCAACAAGCAATATGCCTTTACACGGTTCGACGTGTCGGGCCTTGGCTCTCGGACTGAATGTGTATGCTGCACGTTCGAGGATGGCTCGAAGCGATCGGTAGCCGCCTAAGTTGCTTGCCGGTTCCGGATGCACATAAGTCAATGAACCGCTGCCGCGTATGACATTCTTCTTTTCCTCAAGGATGACATTGATCGAGTCCTGATTCAGGCCGTTGCAACTGATAACTGCTTTTGCTACGACATTGCTGATCTCGACTGCTGTTAGACCAAGGAGAGACTGCTGTAGTGCATCCTGAGTTTCTTTGGTAAGGCTGATGTCGAGACCGTTTGAGCGAAGGTTCTCAAGTTGGAGGCCGATCGAGTCTTCGATCTCGGATTCCTTCGGCAGATTGAGTTCTATCTGTGTAACTTCCTTTTCAAGAGTCTTGAGTTCGGGGAACGTCGGCCCGACAAACAGAACTGTCGCTTTCGTCGATTTCAGCTTCCAGGCAATCTCTCTAAGCCGTCGAACCAGTAGAGGGTCTTCCTGCCCATACGGTGAGATGTAGGGAGCATAATCACAAAGCAGGAAGATGCCGGTCTTCTGCTCGCTGATAAATCCCAGTAGGCTTTCGGGGTCTTCTGTGTCGCCGATCGGTTGCGGCGAACTTAGTAGTCCCTCTTTCGGATCGACCATCTTCTGAAGTCCGCTTGGGCGGCTCCAAAAGTAAAGAGGCTTTTCCTTATGCCTATCCTGAAAGACAAGATCGAGCAGAGCCTCACGTACGCGGTCTTCTTCAAACGTATTGATGGCGATAAGCGGATATCTGGCCCTGATCCTTATATCGAGCTCATGCAGGAACTTCCCCGTGCTGTCGGCCCCGGTTTCTTTTTCTGACATCGTTTTTTAATGGAAGTGTTTCTAGGAAACGGATTGTGTGACAAGAGGGCGGTTATTGTCGCTCCGGCCGTTGTTTCCCAAGTGGCCATTGCTACTATTGCCACCGTTCGGCTTTTCGGCATTGGTCATTCGCTCGACCTTCTGCATCTCTTCTCTCGAAGCAATGCCGTTTTCGATCTTGAACCCTAAATTTGCTAATGCCCTGCCGACAGCACTTGTTTCACCGTTTTCGATAAAAGAAGTCGTGTTTACATATCCCTGTCCGCGGATCTCGAAGGCGTGTCCGGTACAACTGGGTTCCGCATCATCTCT